>DASRDL010000292.1:0-2657 GCA_035652635.1 Hyphomicrobiaceae bacterium
GGTGCTGCAGGTGATGGACGACCTGCGCGCGGCCGACGTCGACTTCCTCACCATCGGCCAGTATCTGCAACCCACGCGCAAGCACGCCGAGGTCAAGCGCTTCGTGCCGCCGGACGAGTTCAAGGCGCTCGAGACGACGGCGCTGGCCAAGGGCTTCCTGCTGGCCTCGGCGAGCCCGCTCACGCGCAGCTCCTATCACGCGGGCGAGGACTTCGCGCGGCTCAAGGCGGCGCGGGCGGCGGCGCTCGCATCGTGAGCATGCCATGCAGCGCGTGCTCGTCATCGGCATCCCCGGTGCCGGCAAGAGCACCTTCGCTCGCGCGCTCGCGGCGCGGATCGGGCTGCCGCTCATTCACCTCGATGCCGAGTTCTGGCAACCGGGCTGGAAGGTGACGCCGCGCGGGGAGTGGCGGGAGAAGGTGGCGGCCCTGGCCGCGCGCCCGGCGTGGATCATGGACGGCAACTACGGCGCCTCGCTCGACCTGCGCCTGCCGCGCGCCGATTGCGTGGCCTGGTTCGACTATCCCCGGCGCGTGTGCCTGCGGCGCGTGCTGTGGCGGCTGGCGAAAGGCTACGGCCGAGTGCGCAGCGACCTCGGGCCCGGCTGCCCTGAGCGCTTCGACGCCGAGTTCCTGCGCTACATCTGGGACTTCCCGGCCAAGAGCCGGCCCGGCATCGTCGCCGCGCTGTCGGAGCATGGGCGGCACCTCGCGCCCGCCGTCTTCCGCCGCGACCGGGATGCGGCCGATTTTCTAGCCCGCCTGCCGGCGAATTGAGGTATGGCAGGGCGTGCCCAGCTTCTCCACCACCAGGCGCGTGCCCTTCACACCGCGGCAGATGTTCGATCTGGTCGCCGACGTGGAGCGCTACCCGCAGTTCCTGCCGCTGTGCGAGGCGCTCACGGTGAAGAGCCGCGGGAGCGACGGCGGCAGGCCGGTGATGGTGTGCGAGATGACGGTCGGCTATCACGCCATCCGCGAGAGCTTCACGAGCCGCGTCGTGCTCGATGAAGCGAACCTCACCGTGCATGCCGGCAGCGTGCCCGAGCATCCGAGCGGACCCTTCCGCCGCATCGAGAACCGCTGGGTGTTCAAGCCGGTGCCGGGCGGCTGCGACGTGGAGTTCTTCATCGCCTACGAGTTCAAGTCGACGATGCTGGCGATGCTGGTCGGCAGCCTGTTCGACCGCGTCTTCCGCCGCTACACCCAGGCCTTCGAGGACCGCGCGCGGGCCGTGTATGGCGCACCGCAAGCGTAGGTCGCAGCACCGCAGGGTTGGCGCGCGTCGGCGCGACCTATGGCTGACCAAGAATCTGCCGCACCAGCTCCAGGGCCGCCTCCACGGCCCGCAGCCGAACCTCACTGCGGCTGATGCCGCCGAACCGGCACTCGCGGTGCAGCGTCGCAACGCCCTTGCGGGCGGCGGCAACGTACACGAGGCCTATGGGCTTCCCGGCGCTGCCGCCGCCAGGGCCCGCCAATCCAGTCACGGCCACGGCGATGTCGGCGCGAGAATGCGTCAGGGCCCCTTCGGCCATGGCGCGGGCGACCGCCTCGCTGACGGCGCCATGCTCGGCCAAGAGAGCGGCCGGCACGCCTAGGCATTCCTCCTTGGAGGCGTTGGAGTAGGTGACGAAGCCGCGCTCCAAAACGTCGGAGGCGCCGGGGATCTCGGTGAAGAGCGCGGCGATCAGGCCGCCGGTGCAGCTTTCGGCCGTCACCAGCTTGAGCTTCATCGCCTGCAGCGCTTCGAGCAGCAGAGACGCCTCGCGAACGAGCGGCGATGGAAACATGCGGGCGCCTCTCTTCACGCCAAAAAAGGACCAGCGCGCATCGGGCAACGCGCACTGGTCGAGGATAGGCGAGAACGAGAGAGGAGAGAACCTCAGGCGGCGGCCAGCTTCTCCGCCTGCATGAGCAGATCGTCGAGGGTCGAGCGGCTTTCGGCGCCCATGTAGCGCAGCGTCTTGGACTGAGCGTCCATCCACACGGGATAGGCCTGCTTGATCACGGCTTCACCCTTGGGCGTGAGATGCAGCCCGCGGCCGCGGCGGCCGGCCGGCGGATCCATGGTCAGGTGCCCGAGGGCAAGCAGCCGCTTCAGATTGCGCGACAGCGTCGACTTCTCGATGTCGAGCGAGTGGCCGATCTCGACCGCGGTGATGCCGTCCTGCTGGGCGAGCTGGGTCAGCAGAGTGAACTGGCTCGCCGTGATGCCGAGTGGCCGCAGTGCGTCGTCGTAGACGCGCGTAACGATGCGGGAGAGCTGCCGCACGCGCGTCGAGATACATGCTGCCGCGGTGCTCTCGGCGATGTCGCTGATGTCCGCCGATGTGGTCGCGACACCGGGTGTCATGATGTTCATTGGGGCATCCCTCTCTGCCCGTCGACCTACCCGTGACCAACAACCTGCCAGCGCATTGAATGCCGCGATTCGTAGGCGGATGGCAAACGTCGAAGTGTGAGAGCGGCAACACCGAAGCGGGATGGCGTGTTGTCGGTTGGCCCCAGTCAGCCCAGAAGCACCGTGGCTGTGGCCATCGCGGCGATGCCCTCGCGCCGGCCGGTGAAACCCAGACCCTCGGTGGTGGTGGCCTTGACGCTCACGCGGGCCGCGTCGATCCCCAGGATCTCGGCGATGCGCCGGCGCATGGCTTC
>DASRDL010000293.1:0-4104 GCA_035652635.1 Hyphomicrobiaceae bacterium
CCGCCGTGGTCGCGCACCCGGTGTACCCAGCCGGACAGGCGCACCTGCGCGCCGACATTGGCTTTGCGCAGCTCCCCGCAGGTGTGGGAGCGGTACCGGCGCGACGTGCGCGCAGCCTGTGATGTCACCTCGGCCATGACCTGGCGCCTCGTGAACGATTTCTTTCGATTTGCGGCGGAAAAGCACATGCGACCCGGCGAATGTCAAGGTTGCATTGGGCGCGGCCGGCGGTACCCCGAGTGCCGGTCGGGGCAGCGTCGCAATCGTGTGATAAGCGGAGTGTGGCGAACGGGTTACGTGCCGCGCCGGACGATCGCCTATAAGATGCTCGGCGGCATTTCGAGTGCGCGGCAGGCGGGAGTTGCGACGTGGTGTCAAGTTGCTTTCGATCCCCGGGTTTCCCCTTCCGTCCCACGTGTCTGGCGGCGGGCGCCGTCGCGGTGGGGCTTCTCGCCGCCAGCGCCGACGGGGCCGAGGCACGCACCTACCGGCCGCCGGCCAAACGCGTAGCCCTCGAGGTGCCGCCCAAAGCGGCGCGGGCCGCCGGGCCCAGCGTCAAGCCCAAGGGCGAGCCGCCGCAGGCACACCTCATCGTCGTCTCCATCCCCAGGCAGCGCATCACGGTTCATGGCGCCGGCGGCTTCCGCACCGAGAGCGCCGTCTCCACCGGCATGCGCGGCTTCCCGACACCCACCGGCGTTTTCAGTGTGATCCAGAAGAACAAGTACCACCGCTCCAACATCTACAGTGGCGCGCCGATGCCGTTCATGCAGCGCATCACCTGGTCGGGGGTGGCGATGCATGCCGGCGTCCTGCCGGGCTATCCGGCATCGCACGGCTGCATCCGGCTCACCCACGCGTTCGCCTCGGAGCTGTGGACCATGACCAGGCTCGGCGCGCGCGTCGTGGTGGCGCCCGAGGACGTGCAGGCGGTCGAGGTGGCGCATCCGGCGCTGCCCAGGCCGCTGCTGGCACCCGCGCCCGCGCCCGTGGCAACGGGCGACGCGCCGGCGCCCACCCTGGTGTCGGCCGGCGGGGGAAGCGAGACGGAGAGGCCGGCTGCGGGCGGGCTGCTCGGACCTCTGGAGCGGGCCAGGCTCGAACGGGCGCGCATCGTCGCCGAGGCGCCCGCCCTAGCCAAAGCCGCCAAGGAAGCCGGGCTCGCCTCGGCCGCCAAGGCGGTGGCCGCCAACAAGGCCATTGCCGCCCTGCACGCGGCCGAGCAGGCTCTTGCCGACGCCCGGGCCAAGCACGAGGCAGCCGTCAAGGCGGCCGAGGCCGCCAAGGATGGGGAGGCGGCCGAGCGGGCCAAGGCCGCCCAGACCGCGGCCGCGGCCAAGCTGGCCGAGGCCTCCAAGGCGGCCGAGGAGGCTGCCGCGGCCGAAACCACCGCTACCAGGGAGGCATTCGCGGCGGCGCAGGCCGCCTGGGATGCGGAGAAGCGCAGCGATGCCGCCGCCGCCGTCGTGCGCGCCGGCGAGCGCAGTCTGGAACCCGTCTCCGTATTCGTGAGCCGCAAGACGGGGCGCGTCTACGTGCGCCAGGCGTGGAAGCCGATCCACGAGGCGCCGGTCACCTTCAAGCAACCGGACGAGCCGATCGGCACCCACACCTACGTCGCCATGGACCCCATCGAGGAGGGCAGGGCCATGCGCTGGCTGAGCGTCTCGCTGGCCCCCGCGCCGCACGCCGCCGAGCCGCGCCAGCGCAAGGGCCGCGACGGCGGCAGCGCGGCCGCGCCGCGTTCGGCTCCCACCCGTGTCAGCGCCGCCGCCGCGCTCGAGCGGTTCGAGCTGCCGGAGGAGACGAGAAAGCTCATCGCCGACCGCCTGTGGGCAGGCGCCACCCTCACCGTCTCCGACCAGGGCTTGAGCCACGAAACGGGCAAGTACACGGACTTCATCGTGCTCACCCGCTGAAACGGGGCGGGATCAGGGAACGGGAGGGCCCCGAAGTCTGCCGCGGTGTCCGGGATCTCCACCGGTAGGGAGGGGAGGGACCGCCGGGCGAGGGAGAATCCTGCGCCCCCGCCGCGACAACCGTGCGCGGCTGGTCTATAAGCGCCGGGTCCCATGCCTCTCATCGCCACCACCCAAGACCTCGCCCAAGCCTGCAAGCGCCTCGCCCGGCACGAGTTCGTGGCCGTCGACACCGAGTTCATTCGCGAGCAGACCTACTGGCCGCGGCTCTGCCTCATCCAGCTGGCCGGCCCCGAAGACGAGGCCCTGGTCGACCCCCTGGCGCGCGGCATCTCGCTCGAGCCCTTCTTCGGTCTCATGGCCGACGAGCGCGTGGTCAAGGTGTTCCACGCCGCCCGGCAGGACCTCGAGATCATCTGGAACCAGGCGCGCCTCATCCCGCGGCCCATCTTCGACACGCAGGTGGCGGCCATGGTGTGCGGCTTCGGCGAGGCCGTGAGCTACGTCAACCTCGTCAAGCAGGTGACGGGCCGCGACCTCGACAAGAGCTCGCGCTTCACCGATTGGGCGCGGCGGCCGCTGTCGCAGAAGCAACTGACCTACGCCCTGGGCGATGTCCTGCACCTTCGCGACATCTACCTCCACCTCAAGGCCGAGCTGCAACGCGAAGGCCGCGCCGGCTGGCTCGACGAGGAGATGGCGGACCTCACCGAGCCCGCCACCTACGAGGCCGATCCGGAGGAAGCGTGGCGGCGCCTCAAGCTGCGCGTGAAGAACCGCAAAGGCCTGGCCGTGCTGATCGAGCTGGCAGCCTGGCGTGAGCGCACCGCCCAGGCGCAGGACGTGCCGCGCAGCCGCATTCTGCGCGACGAGGCCCTCTACGACATCGCGAGTCATGCACCCACCGATGCCGCCCAGCTATCCGAGCTGCGCACCCTCAGCGAAGGCTTCGCCAAGTCGGCCAGGGCCCGCGACATCATCGAGGCGGTGAAGAAGGGCCTCGCCCGCGACCTGAAGACCGTGCCGGCACTGCGCAGCGGGCTGCCGCTGCCGGCCGACAAGGCGGCCCTGGTCGACCTGCTGCGGGTGCTGCTCAAGGCCTGCGCGGCCCGTCACAAGGTGGCGCCGCGGTTGATCGCCGACGGCGACGATCTGGAGCGGATCGCCGTCGAGGACGCGCCCGACGTGCCTGCCATGAGGGGCTGGCGGCACGACATGTTCGGGGTCCATGCGCTGCGGCTCAAGCAGGGCAAGCTCGCGCTCAAGGCCGAGCGCGGCGAGGTCGCGCTGGTGGAGCTGGAGGAGTAGCGAGCGCACGTCCCGCCGAGGCCGTCCGCCGGCCTTACAGGGGACGGGTGTCCGGCAACTGACCGATGTGCCCGGCGAAATGCCAGGTCACGCCATCGGCGCTGACCGAGCCGATGACGGCTATCAGCAGCGCCAGCATCAGCACGCCACCAATGAGCACCATTCGCGTCGACCGGTCCATGACTTTCGATTGCCGCCTCGAGCGGCCCTCCAAGTTGTTGTTGTTCCTGCGATTTCGGCTGCGTCGCGCGCCACCGAGATCGTCTCTCGGCACTGAATATCGGAACGGGGCATGCGCCGGTGAAGGGTGCGTCACGCGCCCGTGACGAAGATTGATGCGGAGGCGGGAATTTCGGAGGGGGCGTGAGGCGAAGCCATACCGCACCGCTTTAGCGTGCATCGGCGCAATGCGGCTTCGCCGTTTGCGCCGTGCGGGTTACGACCGGCCGGGGTTGTAGCGGTGGGCCTGGCGCCACTCGGACATGAAGTAGGAAAGCTTCTCGTCGATGACGTCGGGCAGCACGATGCGCACCGTCACCAGCTGGTCGCCGGTGCGGCCCGTCGTGGCGCTGTGCACGCCCTTGCCCTTGAGGCGGAACACGCGACCGGAGCTCGTCCCTTTGGGGATGGTGAGCTGCACCCGGCCCGAGATGGTCGGTACCTCGATCTTGGCGCCCAGCACGGCCTCGTCGATGGCGATCGGCAGCTCGAGCGCGATGTCCTCGCCCATGCGCCTGAACTGGGGATGCGGCCTCACCCGGATCTCGACCAGCGCGTCGCCGGCCTCGCTGCCGCGGACGCCGGGCGAGCCCTTGCCCTTGAGCCGCAGCACCTGGCCGTCGGCGACGCCCTCGGGGATGGAGATGTCGAGCGCACC
>DASRDL010000294.1:0-2186 GCA_035652635.1 Hyphomicrobiaceae bacterium
CGCGGCGGCGGCCCGGCGAGTGGCATTTCGGCTGGGTGCTCGAGGGCCGCGCCATCCAGGACGTGTGGATCGTGCCGCCGCGCGGGCAGCGGCAGGGCGATGCCGTGGCCGACACCCAGGTCTACGGCTCGACGCTCAGGGTGTATGATCCCGCCATCGACGCCTGGCACATCCTGTGGACCGACCCGGTGACGCAGACCTACCTCAGCATGATCGGCCGGCGGGAGGGCGGCGACATCGTGCAGATCGGCACCAATCCCGATGGCAACATGATCCGCTGGAGCTTCCGCGACGTGACGCCGGAGTCGTTCCTGTGGCGCGGCGAGGTGTCGACCGACAGGGGCGCCACATGGCGGCGCACGGTCGAGTTCCGGGCACGCCGCACGCAGCAGGGGGTCCGGAGCCGGCCATGAGCGAGACGAGTCTCCGCCCGCGCGAACGCTACTGTCTGTTCGAGACGGGGCTCGGCACCTGCGGCATCGCCTGGAGCGAGGCGGGCGTGGTGCGGCTGCAGCTGCCCGAACGGACCAGGGAGCGCACTGCCGGGCGGATTCGCCTGGGCGACCGGCAGGAAGCGGACGTGCCGCCGCGCGCGATCGGCGAGCTGATCGGACAGCTCGTGGCCTACTTCGCAGGCCAGCAGGTCGGCCTGTCCGGCGTGGCGGTGGACCTGAGCCGCGTGCCCGCCTTCCACCGGAGCATCTACCGCGCACTGCGGAAGGTCGGCTGGGGCGAGACGGCAACCTACGGCGAGCTGGCGCGCCGTGCCGGTGCCCCCGGCGCCGCGCGCGCCGTCGGCCAGGCCATGGGCCGCAACCCGGTGCCCATCATCATACCCTGCCATCGCGTGCTGGCGGCCGGCGGCAGAATTGGCGGCTTCTCGGCCTACGGCGGCGCCCTCACCAAGGAGCGGCTGCTGGCGCTGGAAGGCGTGCACCCGAGCGGCACGCCGCCATTGCCCGGACTGCTGCACCGCGCGGCGCGGTGATCCGGCGATTCCCTGAAAGCGCCGACTGAAGTCATCCACAGGTCTGTTGGCGAGTCCCTTGATGGGCCGTCAACGCGCACGCAAACTCGATTGCGCCGACGAAGGAGGGCTGGCGCAGTGCAATTGCCGTCGACCGATCTCCGCCCGCCCGTCGACGAGATTGCAGAGTTGGTCGACCTCCTTTGCGCAAAATCGTTGGCCTGCAAGCGGGAGGCCGACGTCGTCGACCGCGTGCTCATGCGGCTCGTGCGCCCGAACCATCACGGCTACTTCTGGGGTGATCGGATGCTGACGCTCGACAAGGCGGCAGCTTTCCGCGACGACCCGGCCTTTCAGGCCGCACTGGCGAGGGCAGACAGCTCGACCGGACAGAACCAATATGCCTCCCCCGACGGCATCTCGTGGCGTTATCATACGCTGATCTGGGCTGCCCGATGCTGTCTGTGCTTGCCGGGCGACTTCGTCGAGTGCGGCGTCTACCGCGGCGACATGACCTGGATGGTCACCGAGACCGTCGACCTGCAGGGTGCAGGCAAGCGCTTTTATCTCTATGACACCTTTGCGGGCTTCGATCCCCGGTACTCCTCACCGGCGGACTTTCCAGATGCGCCTCACTTCTTCGACATTGCTGATCAGATTTACAAGCATCCCGGCATCGAGGCCTACGTCCGACAACGCTTCGCGAACAAGCCGAATGTGGTGGTGACGAGGGGCACGGTGCCCGACGTCTTGGCCGACGTGAGCCCGGCGCAGATCGCCTTTCTTCATCTGGACATGAACTCTCCCGCAGCCGAGATCGGTGCCCTCGAGGTGCTGTTCGATCGCGTCATGCCCGGCGGCATGATCGTGCTCGACGACTATGGTTGGGCGCTCTACCGGATGCAGAGGTGCGCCGCCGACCAATTCATGGCCGCCCGCGGACTCGCCATCCTGGAGCTTCCGACCGGCCAGGGATTGGCCGTCAAGTGCTAGAGATTGCGGCCGGAATTGAGGGCCGCCGGCTGGAGCGCGGGATGCCGTAGCCTTCTTTCCCGGTTGAGCTGGTGCGGTCGAGAGGACTCGAACCTCCACGCCTTGCGGCGCTAACCCCTCAAGCTAGTGCGTCTACCAATTCCGCCACGACCGCACGCCATGGATGCCCTGGTAGGGAGTGGGCGCGGCCACGTCTAGCAAACTGCCGCCGCCGGAACAAGCAGTG
>DASRDL010000295.1:0-2056 GCA_035652635.1 Hyphomicrobiaceae bacterium
GAGGCTGAAGTGCGGGCCGGCGGCGGCGAGCCGCGGCCGGTCGCCCGGCGGCCGAACGATCCGCCGGCCGCGCACGCCCGGGCCGGCGACCCGTTCCAGCACGATGCGCAGCGCGGCATAGGCCGCCAGCCGGCGCCTCCGCTCCCTCGAGTCGCGCAAGCGCCGGGCACGGGCGCGGTCGGCGGCCGTCAGGCGCGGGTGGTCCCGCTCCAGGGCCGCCAGCACTGGCCCGGCCGCGTCGAGGTCGACGAGCCACAGCTCGGTCGAGCACCTGGGCGTGGTAGTCATGGCGTCACGATAGCCCGGCGCGCCCGCGAAAGGGGTGGGCCGTTGCCATTTCGGGTGAATGCGCGCCGGCGCACCCCCCTTGTTGACGGCAGCACGAGCCTGTGGAAAGAGAGGGCCGATGCCGGCGGGCCCCCTGCAGCGAAGAGGGGCGCACCGGCAATGGCGGCGTTGGGCCCATGTGCCGCACACATGCGCCTCGACGCCGGTGGCTGCCGCCTTAGCTCAGCTGGTTAGAGCACCAGATTGTGGATCTGGGGGTCCGTGGTTCGATCCCACGAGGCGGTACCAGTTTTTCCCCGCCCGGCCTACCGCCGCTCCCGCAGCGAGACACGTCGGCGATGGTGCTCGATGGCGTCGCAGCCGCGGGCGGTGGCCATCCAGCCGCCGTCGCCGTCGCGCGCGACCAGACCGGCCTCAATGAGCTCGTCCAACAGGCGTTGCAGGCTGGGGGCGACCGTGCGACTCGGCCGCTCCGCCAAGGCACGCAAGAGTGCCAGGCTGTCGTGTTGCATGTCCGCTCCCTCTCGCACGGCGCATGCGTTTAGACGATCGCGTCGGCTGCCCGCCACTCACATTGCGTGAACGGTTGTTGCGCCCCGCCGGGGCCGACTGCGAACTCGCTTCGGCGTCCGACCGTGGTCCGGGCGCGGGGAGCGAGCGCTGTTCAGTCGTGTGGCATCCGGAACACGTAGCGCTCCGCGAGGATCGCCAGGACGACCGTGAGAGCAATCCCTTCGACGACCCCGATGGCGGCACTCAAGGCGATCGGCAGGCCGACCGCCTGCCCGATTACAAACGCAATCATGAACCTATTCCCCCCGCTCGGAATGCACGGCGCGATAGAAGCTCTCTGGCCGCCACCCGTCAACAGGGCTTGGACGGAACGAGCATCAATGTGGTCATCCCGCAACAGGGGCTGTGACAAACATTCACCGACCGACTCGCGCTAACTTCGCCCGACCGCGCCCGAGCGAGCGAGGAGGCTATGACGAGGTGTCTGCCAGGCCTGTTGGTTGCGGCTGCATTGCTGTCGGTGCCCCAGCCGGCCGACGCCCAGATCTACGAGCTGATCAAGGTGTGCAAGCGCTCGTGGCGGACGGCGCTCGCCTGCATCGTGGTCGAGAAGGGTGTGGAAAAGGTGGTCGAGAAGAGTGCCGAGGACTGGCTCTCCTACTACCGCAGCACCAAGGACCAGCCGCAGCCGGCGCTGCCGCCTATGCCGAAGAAGGCGCCGCCGACCTCGCCTTTGGGCGAAATCGCCCGCCAGGGCGTCGACTACCGCTCGCTGATGCGCGACCTCGACGCCAAGATCGGCACGGCGCCGGTGAAGAGCGACAAGGAGCTCGTGGACCTGCTCGGCCGCAAGTGCACGCTGTCCTCGGGCCTCGGCTGCCGGGAGTTCAAGCCGCTGTTTGCCGCGCCTGCCACGGGCACGCTCTCGGCCTGCGCCGTGCACATGACCAAGCTCCCCTGCCTCGGCGACAAGGCCTGCCTCTGGACCGGCCATGCCTGCGGACCACGCCGCTGAGCCGGCTCAGCTCTGGGGCGTGTCGAGCTTGCGCGTGAGGTTCTCGAACTCGCGCCGCAGCTCCTCGTTCTTGAAGATCTGGTCGAAGGTCGGGGCCTCCAGGCGCTGCAGCGCCTCGAAGGAGGCAGCCGAGTCCTTCATCAGGTTGCGCAGCTGGTAGCTGGCCTCCACCGTCTCGAAGGTGTTGTCGGCGATGCGCAGATCGTGGGTGGCGCGCTGGCGCGCCTTGGCCACCTGCTC
>DASRDL010000296.1:0-18483 GCA_035652635.1 Hyphomicrobiaceae bacterium
AGTCCGGCGCACGACGCCGGGCAGGCTGTCGGGGTCGGTCTTGAGCGCGGCATCGGCGGCCTGGCCGATGGCGCCGGGCCACAGCGCCGTGAGCCGCGCCTGCGCCAGCGCGAGCGTCCCGCTCCCCTGCAGCACGGACAGCGCCGCGCGCGGGCTCGTACCCTTGCCGGCGAACGAGATTTCGCCGCTGACGGTGCCGGCCGTGGATTGGCCGGCGATGGCGGCGAGGCTGCCGCCGGCAATGCGCAGCCTGCCTGCGAGGTCGACGCCGGCGGCGGCCTTGTCGATGCGCAGGCTGGCGCTGCAGCCGCCGCCGAGGCAGGCGCCCTCGATGCGCGTCACCTCGACCCTGCCGCGCTGCAGCGCGACGTCGATGGCCGCCCGGTCGATGCCGATGCCTTCAGCGAGCGTCAGGCGCCCGGTGTCGAGCCTGATGGTGCCCTCGAACGCTTCGAGCGCGCCGGCATCGAAGGGCTCGTCCGGCCACGGGCTCGACTGGCCGGTGACGGCGGCCTCGGCGGCAGACGCAGCGGCAAGCCTCGGATCGAGCAGCGGAGACAGCAGCCTCGGCACCGAGACCTCGTCGACTTCGAGGCGCGCCTCGACACGCCGCACCTCGCCGGCTCCAGACAGCGCCAGCTGCCCCTTGACGTCGCTGCCGCCGAGCTTGAGGACCATGCGGTCGACGGCGACGGTGCTGCCCGTCGCCAGCAGCTTGAGCGAGCCCGCCAGCGGCACGCCCGAGAGCCGCAGGGTCGGGCCGAGGCCGGCCAGCGCAGCCATCCGGCCCGCGTCCGCCGCCCTGATGTCGAGGTCGCCGGACGCGGTCGGGCCCGTCTCCGCGGCGACGAGCTGGCCTCTGAAGCCGAGGGCGAGGTCGCCGGCCTCGAGCGAGGCCAGTGTGGCCAGTCCCTCGGCCGGCACGCCGTGGGCCTTGACGAGGGCGCGTCCGGAGCCGGCTGCAGCGGCCGTGCTCGAGCCGGTCGTCGGTCCGCGCCCCGCCGATCCGGCGGGGACGAGCAGCGCGGCCACCGCGGCCGCGTCGTTGCCCTCGATCAGGCACGTCAGATCGGCCGGCCCCGTGCGCCACCCGCCCTGGCCGCCGTTGAGGCGGGCGGTGAGCCTGACGCCGGCGCCGTTGGCCTCGCCGTCGACGACGAGGTCCGTCGAGGTGGGCGTGCGCACCCCGAAGGCGATGGAGCCGGCGAGGCGCAGAGGTACCATGGCCTGGGCGCGGGCGAGGTCCGGCCGGAGGGCGTCGGGTATGCCGACGAGCTCGGCCAGCGGTCCGACGGCCGCCGCCGTCTCGGCCGCGGCCACGGCGCGCAGCGTGCCCTTCGGGCGCGAGGCGGCATCGTCGAGGTCGCCCTCGACCTCCAGGCTGAAGCCCTCGTCGCCGCCGACGCGCAGCAGCGGCATCTTCAGGCGGCCGCCTTTGAGCTCGATCTCCATGGCCACGTCGCGGTAGCTGCGCTGCGCCGTGATCAGCTGGCCGGCATTGATGCGCACCGTGGCGTCGGTGCGGGCGCTGCGCCAGGCGGGCGCCGCGGCGGCGGCCCGATCGGGGCTCGCCGCCGGCCCGTGCAATATGAGGCCGAGAATGTCGCCGACGCCGGCGCCGGCCGGAATGAAGGCGCGGGCGTCGAGCTGCGGGCCCTCCACCAGCGCCGACAGCTCCGGGCGCCCTTCCCAGCGATAGCGCACGGAAGCGGTGATGGCGGTGCCGGAGATGTCGCCGACGAGATCGCGGGCGACGGCGCGTCCCGGCACGATCGACAGCCGGGTGCGGACGCCGAAGGTGCCGTCGCCCTTGGCATCGAAGGTGAGCGCGCCCGCCGTCGCCCAGGAGAGGAAGCGCACGAGGCTGGTGCCGCGCAGGCTGAGGTTGCCGTCGAGCTCGGGCGCCTCCGGTGGGCCGCCGACGGTGCCCGCGAGCTCGCCGCGGCTGCCGCCCGGCAGCCCCATGCGCAGCGTCTCGATCTCGAGGCGGTCGTCGATGCGGGTGAGCACCAGTCGGAGGCTGCTGATCGCCTCGCGGCCGACGTTGGCCTGGTCGATGCTGAAGCTCGCGCGCGAGCGCCCCGAGGCTGGCAGCAGGTCGCGCAGACCGATGGCGAGCGGGATCATGCTGTCGAGCGGGGCGGCGCCGTCGCCGGCCCCGGCGATGCGGTCGAGGTCGAGCCAGCGCGAGCCGAGATCCATCTCCACGGCGAGGGCGTTGCGCCAAAGCGCCTTGACCTCGCCCGTCAGCAGCTGGGGCTTGCCGTCCTGCTCGAAGGAGAGGGCGAGGTTGGTGAGGGTCGCGCCGGCCGGATCGGCGCGCACCGCGGCCCGCACATCGAAGGCGGGCTCGCTCTTGTCGGCCTTTGTCGCGCCCTCCCCGGATGATGCCTCGCCGGTGCCGCCGCCGCTGCGGGACGGCAGTCGCCACAACCCGGCGATGGGCAGCCTGGCGCTCAGGTCGCCCTCGATGTACGGCCTGCCGGTCAGGTCGGCGAGCCGGCCGTCGAGGGTATAGGTGGAGGCGCCGTCACCGACCCGGATCGTGGCCTTGAAGCGCACCGCGCCGTCCTCTTCGGCGCGGGCGGTGGCGATGCGCAGCTCGCGCTTGGCCCCGGCCTTGCCGAACGTCCCGCGATAGCGATAGGGGCCGGCCAGCGACGGTGCCGAAAGCTCGCCGGCAAAGCCCTCGAGGCGCAGACGCTCCGATCCGTCCGGCCCGTGCACGGCGACGAGCCCGTCGGTGATCTTGACCGAGGTCAGGGTCACGTTGGGCGGGAAATAGGCGGCATTGCCGAGAGCCTCGCCGAAGCTCTGCCAGTTCCACTCGTCGTTGCGGTCGACGGCGAGACGCAGGACGGGCCGGTGCAGCTCGATCTCGTTGGCCTCCACCACGCCACGGAAGATCGGCGGCACCGACAGCTTTATGGTCAGGCTCTCGCTGCGGAAGAAGGCGTCCTGGGCATTGACCGAGCTGTCGGCGATGCGCACCTTCTCGAGACGGAAATAGGGGCTGGGCAGCAGGTGCAGATTGACGGCGCCGCCCACCCGCACCTCGCGGCCGAGGAGGCGCGTGGCCTCCTCCTCGAATACGCCGCGGTAGCCGTTCCAGTCGACGAGGTAGGGGACGGCGAACAGCGCGCCCACGATCGTGATCAGGAACACGGCAACGGCAATGAGGAAGTTGTTCATTCGCCCACCCTGCCTGCGGGCTGGGCCGGCACTGCGCGGCCGGGCCGTGAGTAACGCTGCTGGGCGTCTGATCGTGCACGAGGCTGCATTGAACCGTCCCTTCCGGCAAACCTCGCCTGTCAAGGTGAGCCCGCGCGAAAGCCACCGCCGGACGTGCGCGCGATTATCACACAGTTGGGCGCAAGTTTGGACCAGGAATTTGCCCCGACGGCGGCCCGCCCCGGCTGTGGGCCGGCGGCGTCGCCCGATTGCCGGACGGATGCCGGTGCTATAGTGGCAGGCGATGTCTGCGAGTCGTGAAGGATCGCCCGGTCTGTCGGTTGCCGGGGCGGGCGCGGTGGCGCCCGCCTCCATCTCCGCGCGGGCGCTCGGGGCGTATGCGGCGCCCTATCTGGCCGACCTCAACCCCGAGCAGCGGGCGGCCGTCGAGGCAGTCGACGGTCCGGTTCTGGTGCTGGCCGGCGCCGGCACCGGCAAGACCCGGGTGCTGACCGCGCGCATCGCCCATATAATGTGCACGGGCCGCGCGCGCGCCTCCGAGATCCTGGCGGTGACCTTTACCAACAAGGCCGCACGCGAGATGAAGGAGCGCATCGGCTCTCTCGTCGGCGGTGCGGTCGAGGGCATGCCGTGGCTCGGCACCTTCCACTCGATCGGCGTCAAGATCCTGCGCCGGCATGCCGAGCTCGTGGGCCTCAAGTCGGGCTTCACCATTCTCGACACCGACGACCAGATCCGCCTCATCAAGCAGGTCGTCGAGGCCGCGGGTCTCGACAAGGAGCGCTGGCCGGCGCGGCAGCTCGCCGCCCTGATCGACGGCTGGAAGAACCGCGGACTGACGCCCGACAAGGTGCCGCGCGGGGAGGCCTTCGGCTTCGCCGAGGGCAAGGGCGCGACGCTCTACGGCGCCTACCAGCAGCGCTTGAAGGAGCTCAATGCCGCCGATTTCGGCGATCTCCTGCTCGAGGTGCTGCGCCTGTTCCTGCAGAACCCCGACGTGCTCGCCGACTACCAGCGCCGCTTCCGCTACACCCTGGTCGACGAGTACCAGGACACCAATGTCGCCCAGTACCTCTGGCTGAGATTGATCGCCGGCGGCTCGCCCAACATCTGCTGCGTCGGCGACGACGACCAGTCGATCTACGGCTGGCGCGGCGCCGAGGTCGACAACATCCTGCGCTTCGAGGCCGACTTCCCCGGCGCCAAGGTGATCAGGCTGGAGCGCAACTACCGCTCCAAGGGCCACATCCTGGCCGCCGCCTCCGGCCTCATCGCCCACAACAAGGGACGGCTCGGCAAGACGCTCTTCACCGACGACGCCCCGGGGGAGCCGGTGACGGTCGCCGGCATGTGGGACGACGAGGAGGAGGCGCGCGCGATCGGCGACGACATCGAGGCTCTGCGCAAGGGCGGCCTGCGCCTCAACGAGGCGGCGATCCTGGTGCGCGCCTCCTTCCAGATGCGCGCCTTCGAGGACCGCTTCGTCACCCTGGGGCTGCCCTACCGCGTCGTCGGCGGCCCGCGCTTCTACGAGCGCCAGGAGATCAAGGACGCCATCGCCTATCTCGAGGTGACGCTCAACCCCACCAACGACCTCAAATTCGAGCGCATCGTCAACGTGCCCAAGCGCGGCCTGGGCGACACGGCGCTCAAGCGCATCAACGAGCTGGCGCGTGCACGCTCCATCCCCCTCTATCAGGCTGCGCGCGAGATCATCGAGACCGAGGAGCTCACGGGCAAGGCGCGCAAGTCGCTGGCCGACCTGATCGCCGCCTTCGAGCGCTGGCGGCGCGCCGTCGAGGGCATGAAGCACACCGAGCTCGCCGAGCTGATCCTCGACGAGTCCGGCTACACGCAGATGTGGCAGGCCGACAAGAGCCCGCAGGCGCACTCGCGGCTCGAGAACCTCAAGGAGCTCGTGCGCTTCATGCACGAGTTCGACTCGCTGCAGGGCTTCCTGGAGCACGTCTCGCTCGTCATGGATGCCGACGCCCAGGACGGCGACGACCGCGTCTCGCTCATGACGCTGCACGCCGCAAAGGGGCTCGAGTTCGATGTGGTGTTCCTCCCCGGTTGGGAGGAGGGCCTGTTCCCGCACCAGAGGAGCCTCGACGAGAGCGGACAGGCGGGCCTCGAGGAGGAGCGCCGCCTCGCCTACGTCGGCCTCACCCGTGCGCGGCGCAAGGCCAAGGTGAGTTTCGTGCAGAACCGGCGCAACCGCGGCCTGTGGCAGGCGGCCTCGCCGTCGCGCTTCGTCGACGAGCTGCCCGAGGCGCACGTGGAGGTGATCGAGCCGCGGAGCCCGTACGGCGTTTCCGGCGGCGGGCGGCACAACCCTTACGGCCGCAGCCGCTTCGAGGAGCCGGGCGCCGGCTTCGCCAGCGGCTACACCACGCCCGGCTGGCAGCGCGCCAAGGAGCAGTGGAGCCGCGACGACAAGCCCCGCTCGAAGGGTCCGATGACCATCGAGGGCGAGCTGGTGGCCGCCTCCTCGTCCGCGGGCGCGGGCTTCGAGTTGGGCGAGCGCGTCTTCCACGAGAAATTCGGCTACGGCCGTATCGCGGAAGTCGACGGCAACAAGCTCACCATCGACTTCGACAAGGCCGGCCGCAAGCGCGTGGTGGACAGCTTCGTGGCGCGCGCCGGGGCCGTCGGGTAGCGACCGCCGCTCGACTGCGCCGCCAGGTCGGAAAGGCGCCAACTTTCGGCTGGCGCGGGCTTAACGATTGCGGCCTTTCGATCCGCGCACGCACGACGCAACGGTTGCGTCCCCGCTTCGGGCAGCGTAGCAAAGCGGCAGGCGCAACAGGGAGTTCAAGCGATGACGAGACATTCTTGGGCAGCGGCGGTTGCGGGCGTTGCCGTGCTGGCGAGCCTCGGTGGCCCGGCCCGGGCGCAGGAGCAGAAGTTCGTCACCATCGGCACCGGCGGCGTCACCGGCGTCTACTACGCCGTCGGCGGCGCGGTGTGCCGGCTGCTCAACAAGGAGCGCAAGACCCACGGCATCCGCTGCTCGGTGGAGTCGACGGGCGGCTCGGCCTTCAACATCAATACCATCAAGGCCGGCGAGCTCGACTTCGGCCTGGCCCAGTCGGATGTGCACTACAACGCGGTGAAGGGCCTGGCCCAATTCAAGGACGCCGGTCCTTATGCCGACCTGCGCTCGGTCTACTCCGTGCATCCCGAGCCGTTCACGGTGCTGGCGCGCAAGGAGCTCAACGCCACCAAGTTCGAGGACCTGAAGGGCAAGCGCGTCAACGTCGGCAATCCGGGGTCGGGAACGCGCGCGTCGATGGACGAGCTGCTCGAGGCGCTGGGCTGGAAGATCTCCGATTTCTCGCTCGCCTCCGAGCTGAAGGCCGACGAGCACGGGCCCGCGCTGTGCGACAACAAGATCGACGCCTTCTATTACGGCGTCGGCCATCCCTCGGCCAACATCCAGGACCCCACCACCAGCTGCGGCGCCAAGCTCGTCTCCATCGCCGGACCGGCGGTGGACAAGCTGCTCACCGGCAAGCCGTATTACGCCAAGGCGACGATCCCGGGCGGCATGTACGCCAACAACGCGCAGCCGACGCAGACCTATGGCGTGCTCGCCACCATGGTGACGTCGGCCAAGACGCCGGAGGCCGTGGTCTATCAGCTCGTCAAGGCCACCTTCGACAACTTCGAGGAGTTCAAGAAGCTGCACCCCGCCTTCGCCAACCTGAAACCCGAGGAGATGGTGAAGAACGGCCTGTCCGCGCCGCTGCACGCCGGCGCCGAGAAGTACTACAAGGAGAAGGGCTGGCTGAAGTAGCGCCGTCCGGCCACCGATCGTCGAACGGGGCGCCGCCGATCACGGCGCCCCGAAACGTTTCACGCCACGCTATTGCGGCAGGAAGAACATGACCGAGCGCCCGGGCACTGCAGGTCCCTCCAGGGACGACCTACAGCAGCTCGTGGCGGAGGCCGATGTGGGCGGCCGCAAGCCGCAGGGCGCCGCGGCGCGCCTGATCATGGCCGTGGCGGTGGCCTGGTCGCTGTTCCAGCTCTGGTACGCCTCGCCGCTGCCCTTCATGTTCAACGTCGGCGTGTTTTCCGATACCGAGGCGCGTGCCTTTCACCTGAGCTTCGCCCTCTTCCTGGCGTTCGCCAGCTATCCGGCCTTTGCCTCCTCGCCGCGGGATCGCGTTCCGCTTCTCGACTGGGCGCTCGCCGCCGCGGCCATCGCCTGCGTGCTCTACCTCGTCGTCTTCTACCGCGAGCTCACGCTGCGGCCGGGACTGCCGACGTTCGCCGATATCCTCGTCTCCGTGGTCGGCGTCGTGCTGCTGATCGAGGTCTCGCGGCGCGCCGAAGGCCCATGGATGCCGGTGATATCCCTCTCGATGCTGGCCTACGTCTTCCTCGGCCCCTACCTGCCGGGCCTGCTCTCGCACAAGGGCGCCTCGCTCGGCCGCGCGGCCTCGCATTTCTGGATCACTTCGGAAGGCGTGTTCGGCGTCGCCCTCGGCGTCTCGACCACCTTCATCTTCCTGTTCGTCCTGTTCGGGGCCCTGCTCGACAAGGCCGGTGCCGGCAACTTCTTCATCCAGGTGGCCTTCTCGCTGCTCGGCCAGTTCCGCGGCGGCCCGGCCAAGGCGGCCGTCGTGTCCTCCGGCATGACCGGCATGATCTCGGGCTCCTCGGTGGCCAACGTGGTGACGACGGGCGTCTTCACCATCCCCCTGATGAAGCGCGTCGGCTACACGCCGGTGCAGGCCGGCGCCATCGAATGTGCCGCCGGGGTCAACGGCCAGCTGATGCCGCCGGTGATGGGCGCGGCCGCCTTCCTCATGGCCGAGTATGTGGGCATCACCTACACCGATGTGGTCAGGCACGCCATCATCCCGGCGCTGCTGACCTACGGCGCCCTCTTCTACGTGGTCGACCTCGAGGCGGTTAAGGCCGACATGACCGGGGTCCCGCGCACGCGCCGGCGCACGCTGCAGCAGGGCCTCGTCAAGGCGGCCATCACCATCTCCTCGCTCGTCATCCTGAGTGCCGCCATCTACTACGGGCTCGGCTGGACGCGCACCGCGTTCGGCGAGGCGGCGAGCTGGATCGCCGTGGCCTTCGTCGTCGCCGCCTACGTTGCGCTGATCGCCAACAAGGCGCGCCACGCCGACCTTGCGCTCGACGATACGACCAAGCCCATCACCGAGGTGCCCGACTTCTACGAGACGGCGCGCACCGGCATCCACTATCTGCTCCCCGTGTCGGTGCTGATCTGGTGCCTGATGGTGGAGGAGATGTCGCCGGGGCTCGCCGCCTTCTGGGGCGTGGTCGCCATGGGCGCCGTGGTGCTCACCCAGAAGCCGCTCACCGCCTTCTTCCGCCGTCAGAGCGGCATCATGGATCGCTGGCGCGAGGGCGGCCGGGACTTCGTCGAGGGTCTGGCGCTCGGCGCCCGCAACATGGCGGCCGTCGGCATCGCCACCGCCACGGCCGGCATCATGGTGGGCACCGTCACCCTCACCGGCATCGGCCTCGTCATGGCCGAGATCGTCGAGTTCCTGTCGCAGGGCAACATCGTCATCATGCTGGTGCTGGTCGGGGTCATCTGCATCATCCTCGGCACCGGCCTGCCGACCACGGCGAGCTACGTGGTGGTGGCGACGCTGATGGCGCCGGTGGTCGTGGAGCTGGCCGCCGAGAACGATCTCGCCGTGCCGCTGATCGCGGTGCACATGTTCGTCTTCTACTTCGGCCTGATGGCCGACGTGTCGCCGCCGGTCGGGCTTGCGGCCTATGCCGCGGCGGCGATCGCCGGCTCCGACCCCATGCGCGTCGGCTGGCAGGGCACCTGGTACGAGCTGCGCACGCTGCTGCTGCCCTTCATCTTCATCTTCAACCCCGAGATCCTGCTGATCGACATCGGCGGCGTCTGGCATTTCATCGTCGTCATCGGCTCGGCCACGCTCGCCATGATGGCGTTCGTGGCGGCCCTGCAGGGCTTCATGTTCGCGCGCAACCGATGGTGGGAGACCGCTCTGCTGCTCCTCGTCTGCTTCACCCTGTTCCGGCCCAACTTCTGGATGGACCGCGTGATCCCTCCCTATCGCGATCTTCCCGCCGCGCAGGTGATGCGGGTGATCGACGAGACCAGGGGTGCCGGCACGCTGCGCATGCGGGTTGCGACCCAGGACATGAGCGGCGAGGACACGGTGAAGACGCTGCGCCTCACTCTCGGCGACAAGGGCGATGCGCGCGCCCGCCTGCTGCAGGCCGGTCTCATCCTTTCGCCGGGCGAGGCGCCGACCATCACGTCGGTTCGTCCGGGCTCGGAGGCCGCGCGCATGAAGCTGCGCCCCGGCGACCGGCTCGAGGCGGTCATCGTCCCCAACGAGCGTCCGAGCCCGTTCCTGTTCGCCGTTCCGGCCATCGCCCTGCTCGCCGGCCTCGGCCTTACGCAACGGCGGCGCCGCTCTCGCGCGCCTGCCTTGCCGGAACGCCGCGGCTCCGGCGGCGTTTAGGGTGCACGAGCCCGTCGCCGTCGGCGCGGGATTTTCAAGCAATCGGCGAAAGGTGCATGTCCATGAACTGGGATCGTGTGGAAGGCAATTGGAAGCAGCTCACCGGCAAGGTGAAGGAGCAGTGGGGGAAGCTCACCGACGACGACATCACGCAGATCAACGGCAGCCGCGAGCAGCTCGAAGGCAAGATCCAGGCGCGTTACGGCTACGAGAAGGACAAGGTGAAGAAGGACGTCGACGACTGGCTCAACCACGTCTGAGCCGGCGCACCCGCGTCCTATCCCTGCATGGCGCCGGGAGCCGGCCGCTGGCCGCTCCTGGCGCTTTGCTCTGGGCGGCCCCGCGAAAACGCGCCGGCCGCTCCAATTGGCGCACCCCCTTGTGGCCGGCGGCACCCGCATCGCATGATCGGGCATCCGTGGATTTGGGGGGTGACCATGTCCGGTAAATTCGTCGCGCAGTCGTTGGCGCAAACCGCGATCAGCGGAGATCGGCGCCGCCTCGAGATGACGCTCGTCGACGCCCATGGGGCCAAGCAGACCATCACTCTGCCCCTCGGGGTGGCCGCCGACCTCGTGCCGGTGCTGAACTCGCTCATCGCCGATGCCGCCAGCGGCGCGCGCCGCGCGCAGTTCACCAAGATACCCAAGCAATGGGCGGTGGGCGCAGCGGAGCGCGAGCGCCTGGTGCTGATCAGGTTCGACGACGATCCACCCTACGGGCTCGATCTCAAGGTCGCCGAGACGCTCTGGCGCGAGATGCGCGAGGAGACGGAGAACGTCTCGCTCCTTAAGGCGCCCGCCCTGCAGTAGGTCGGCAGGCCGCCTCCTCAATTCTGCCTTCGGCGTCGGCTACGTGCCGGCGCGGCGCCCGACGAGCCGGGCGGGCGCCCGGGAGTGTGCATGCAAAACTGGATGTCGCAGATCGTGATCGGTATCATCGTGACGGTCATCGGCACGGTCGTTGCCAACGCCATCATCGGCGGCGGCAAAGGGCGCCACGCCTACGGCGGCGGCTACCTTTCCGGCTACGCGCGCGGCCGCTAGGCAGGGCTCGCGCTCACGCCCAGTCGCAGGCCGGAACGGCGCCATCGAGCCGCGGGGACCCTTCCGGCCCTCAGGCGTCCTGCGCGCGCGCGGCCGTCGCCCTGCGGCGCGCGGGTGGCGTCGGCGCAGGCTCTCCGTGCAGGCGCTTCATGTAGGCGACGTTGTTGTTGGATATGCCGACGAGCTCCCAGCCGTCCTTGCCGGCGTCGTTGAGCAGGTCGATGTCGTCGCCCCGGCGCGGCACCTCGCTCAGACTGATCTTGCGGTATTCCCATTCAGCCATCGGCTCGATCTCCTCCAATGGGCTCGTTCAAAGGCTTAGACAACGTCCCGCATCCGACGGTTAGTCCCGTCGCGGGCAGATGGGGGCGGGCACGCACCGCCGAGCGCCGCCTCTGCGGCGCGCATGGCGCCAATAGGTGCGCCTCGCATCGGAGCGGCACGACGAACTGGAGACCGATGGGCAGTCCCTTCGGACTCGAGCCGCATGACAGCGATCCCGCAGACTGGCCACCGAGATCGAAGGGGTAGGCAAGGTGCGACCGGACCATCGCATTTTCGTGTCCCGGCGGCAAACGACGGTCGATGTCCCAGGCTGTGCATGGCGTCATCGGCAGCAAGACGTCGTAGCGATCGAGGCGCGAGGTCTCGCGGTGCTGCAGCCGTCGCCGCAGCAGGCGCGTCCAGCGGTCCGGACTGGCGGCGCGGAAGTCACGGATGGCCGCCCGCAGCGGCGGATCGATGAGCTGGGGTGCGCTCTCCACCGTGTCGCCGACGCGCGCACTGCACCCGCCGATGAGCCCGGCCGCCAGGATCTCGCCTGCATCCTCGCAAACATCTTCGACCAGCTCGATGTTCCGCAACGCCGACGGCAGCCTGCCGACGACGATCGCGTCGCCAAGGCACGCACCGGCGAGCCCGAGCCGCGCAAGAACTCGAGCGGTATCGCCTGCAACTGGAACACGCCGACCCCGACCAGCTGCCCGAGATTGCACAGCCACTCCACGTGCGTGATTCCCCGATCGCGTGACACGCGATGGCGTGGAAATTCGGCAAAGTTGGGCCGATCCGTGGACAGTCCCTCGACGCCGTGCAGCCTGGAGCCGCGGTCGGCCAGCCGGTGGGCGGCCGCGGCCGTGAGGCCGCAGTCGGAGTGCACGACCGATTCGCGGGGGTAGTGGCGCTTGTGCAACCGGTATGCAAGAGCACGATGTGGCCGTCGACGCGCACGTCGACGCGGGGGTCGACGTGGTCGAGCATCGCCACGAACTCGATTGACGGGGTGAAGGGATCGCCGGCGACACTCCGGTTGTCGGCTCGGCAGCTCTCGTGCATCATCCGTTCGAGGTAGACCGGGCGCGGCACGTTCGCGTGCGCCGGCATATTGTTTTCGATGGTCACGGAAGGGTCGATAATGCGGGCCATTTCTGTGGTGCGTTCTTCTTTCTCGGTCCTGCTCGGGCGACGCGCCTCGTTCCGTGAGCGGGGTTTACACCAATGGCCCAGTTGACATTTGCGGCAAGTTGACGCTCGCCGCGCCGCCCATTCTATGGGGAGAACGAAATTCCAACGACAAGATTGCCGTCGAAGGCTTCGCCCGGTGTCAAGGATGCGCAACTCCACCGCAGAGCCGATCAGCGGTCACGACAAGGTTCCGGCCGTCACCAAGGCGGTGTCCATCGTGCGCTACCTCAACCGCGCGGGCGCCGGCGGGGCCTCGCTCAACGAGATCGCCAACGGCCTAGAGATCACCAAGAGCCACTGCCACAACATCCTGAAGGCCCTCACGCACGAGGGCTGGCTCCATTACGACGGCGACCGACGCTGCTACGCGCTGGCACACCGCCTGCTCGCCGACGTCTCGTGCCTGCTCGCCCGCCAGTCGCCGTCGACGCTCATCCACGACGAGCTCGTCAGGCTGTCGCGCGCCACCGGGATCCCGTGCGTGCTCACGCGCGTGGAGCGCGACGGCAGCTTCGTCGCCATCGACAAGGCAGAGGAAGCGGCCGAGCTGATCGTGTCGGTGCCGATCGGCCACCGCTTCCCGCCCGATGCCCCGGCGCAGATGCGCGTGCGGTTGGCCTGGATGCCCAAGGAGCAGCGCCGCCAGGAGCTCGCGCGCTGGCGGCCCAGGGCCTACACCAAGACCACCATCGTCAAGAAGAAGGAAGCCTGGGCCGAGATCGAGGCCACGCGCAGGCGCGGCTACTCCATCAGCCGGGCCGAGTTCTCACCGGGCGTGATGACGCTCGCCGTACCCATCTTCGACACTTTCGGCGACGTGCAGATGGTGCTGCAGTCGCCAGGCCTGATCGACAAGGTCACGCGCGACGAGGCCAAGCTGGCGGCGGAGATCCTGCGCACGGGCGAGCGTCTCAATGCCGTGTTCGGCGTGTCCTCGGATCCGCCGCCGAAGCTCCTCACGCGCCAGCGGGCCGGCACCGGACGCTGAGGCCGGCCGCCTGCCTCGACGAGCACGGACGACAGTCGCGGTCATCCGGTGCGCATCGCCTGCTCGAGGTCGCCGATCAGGTCGTCGGTGCTTTCCAGTCCGACCGACAGGCGCAGCAGGTCGGGCGGGCACGGCGAGCCGGGCCCCTCGATGCTGGCGCGGTGCTCGATCAGGCTCTCCACGCCGCCGAGCGAGGTCGCGCGCTTCCAGATGCGGACCCTGGCGGCGGTTGCGACGGCGGCCGCCTCGCCGCCCTTCACGCGCAGCGACAGCATGCCGCCGAAGCCGCCGCGCATCTGCCGCGCGGCGATCGTGTGCCCCGGATGCGCCGGCAACCCCGGATAGAGCACGGCCTCGACGCCGGAATGGCGCTCGAAGCGGCGCGCGATCGCCAGCGCCGAGGCCGACTGGTGGCGCACGCGCACGTGCAGCGTGCGCAGGCCCCGCAGGAGCAACGCCGCCTCGAACGGTCCCAGGATGCCGCCCAGCATCGAGCGGGTCCGCGCCGCCCGCTCGAAGTGCGCGGCCCTCGTCGCGAACACCAGAACGCCCGCCACCACGTCCGAATGTCCGTTGAGGTACTTGGTCGCCGAGTGCATGACGACGTCGGCGCCGAGTGCGATCGGGTTCATGAGCACGGGCGTCGGGACCGTTGAATCGACGGCCAGCACCGCGCCGGCGGCGTGGGCGATGCGGGCCGCCTCCTCGACGTCGGCGACGGTCCACAGCGGGTTGGCCGGCGTCTCCACCCACACGAGCCTCGTCCGGCCGGGGCGCAGGGCGGCACGGATGGCGGCCGGATCGGCAGCGTCGACGAAGGTCGCCTCGATGCCGAGGCCGGGTGCATCCTCCAGCAGCCACTTGCGCAGGCCCCAGTACATGACGGCCGGCGCCACCACATGGGCCGGCCGCTCCAGGGCCAGGAAGGTGGTGGTCGCCGCCGTCATGCCCGAGGCCAGCACCAGGGCGGCGGCGCCGCCCTCGAGCTCGGCCATCACCGCCTCGACCTGGCGCACCGTGGCGTTGTCGGGCCGGCCGTAGGAGTAGCCCTTGCGGTACTCATTGTCGGGGTCGCGGATGAAGGTGGTTGTGACGTGCAGCGGCGGCACGAGGCCGCCGGTGGTCTCGTCGATGGCGCCGCCCGCCTGGGCGGCGATGGTCTCGGGTGCCAGGTTCTTCGTCATGGGCGATCTCGCAAGGCGCGTTTGCTCTGCACCCTAGCAGACGCGAGCTTGCACGGCATTCCGCCGGATCGTGCTAGGATCGCGCAAGCATCAGACGCCCCCGCCACGGGCGCGGGGGCCAGGCCAGGGAGGCACGCATGCCGTTCAGCTCGAAGTACATCTTCGTCGTCAGCATGGACGTGGAGCCGGACAAGGAGGCGCTGTTCAACGAGGTCTACGACAGCGAGCACGTGCCCAACATCCTGAAGGTGCCCGGCGTGCGCGCCGCCTCGCGCATGGAAGGACAAGCTTTCACCATGAGCCTCGGCGGCGCCGAGCTCGAGAAGCAGCACGAGGGCCCCCGTTACACTGCCATCTACGAGATCGACAGCCCGCAGGTGCTGCTGAGTCCGCAGTGGAAGGCGGCGGCCGAGGCCGGACGCTGGCCGAGCCAGGTGCGCCCCTACACCCGCAACCGCCGCCATCAGGTCTTCAAGGTGCGCTAGCGAGCGGGGGGTGCCATGCTCGATCTCATCATCCGCGGCGGCGACGTGGTGACGCCGCAGGGCGTGTCGCGCTGCGATGTAGCGGTCGCGGGCGAGGCGATCGCCGCCGTCACCGCCGCGGGCACGCTTCCCGACAGCGCCGCTGCCCGCACCATCGATGCCGCCGGCAAGATCGTGATGCCGGGCGGCATCGACCCGCACGTGCACATGCGCCATCCGTTCCTGACGCCCGACCGGCAGACGCTGCTGACGCAGGGCCCGGACCGCGTCGGGCTGGCGGCGCTGTGGGGCGGCACCACCACGCTCATCGACTTCGCCTACGTGACCGACGACAAGAGCGTGCGCGCGGGCATCGAGGCGCGCGATGCCGACTTCGCGCCCAAGTCGCCCTGCGACTGGGCCTATCACCTGATGCTGGCGAGCGAGCCGGCGCCCGGGAAGATGGGCGAACTGGCCGAGGCCATCCAGGCGGGCTACCCCACGATCAAAATCTTCACCACCAACATCTGGCCGCACCGCACCGGGCGCATGGTCGACTTCGGCGACATCTGGGAGGTGTTCAAGGTGCTGGCCAGGGAAGGCGGGCTCGGCGTCATCCACGCCGAGGACAACGACATCGTCATGCACATGTACGCCAAGCTGATCCGCGAGGGGCGGGTCGGCTTCGAGAACCTGGCCGAGGTGCACAATGCGCTGTCGGAGGACCTGAGCTTCCGCCGCGTGCTGCGGCTGGCCGAGAGCGTGCCCGGCACCGCGCTCTACATGATGCACGTCTCCGCCGCCACCGGCGTCGCGGCCATCCGCGAGGCGCGCGCCAAGGGCCTGCCCGTCTACGGCGAGAGCCTGCACCAGTACATGCTGCACACGGCGGAGGACTACAAGCTGCCGAACGGGCAGATCTATCATACCTATCCTTCGCTCAAGTCGGCCGAGGACCAGAAGGCGCTGTGGGACGGCACGCTCTGCGGCGCCATCAACTGCGTGGCCACCGACGAGCTGTGCTGCACGCTGCGCGAGAAGACGATGGGGGCCCGCATCGACGACACGACGGGCGGCAACTCGGGGGTCGAGCCGCGGCTCGGCGTCATGTACACGGAAATGGTGGTGCGGCGCGGCTACCCGCTGTCGCGCTACGTCGACCTCGTGTCCACCAACGCCGCGAAGATCATGGGCCTCTATCCGAGGAAGGGCGCCATCGCCGTGGGCAGCGATGCCGACATCACCATCCTCGACCCCGCCCGCCGCGGCAAGGTGCGCAAGGAGGATCTGCACGAGACCGACTACACGCCCTGGGAGGGCCACGACATCTACGCCTGGCCGGTGGTGACCATTCTGCGCGGGCAGGTGGTGGTGGAGGGCGGCCGCTACATGGGCCGCGAGGGCGCCGGACGGTACTTGAAGCGCAAGATCGCGCCCGAGATCATCGCCGGCCCGATGCTGTGATGACCCCCTCTCCCAGCATCGCGGGGAGAGGGGTCGGTTGCCGAGGTGGCGCGCACGCATGTCGACTACCGCATTGGACGATGCCGTCGCCGTGCTGCTGGCCCGCAGCCTGGAGGCGTGGCGCGTTTCCGGCACGGTGGAGCGTGCGGGCGATGGCGCACTGGCGGTGACCGTCGCCGGCCGGGAGCTGCGCATCGCGCGCGCGCCTGCCGATCTGCCGTTTCGGTGGGTGGTGGAGGAGGCCGGCCGCACGCGCGGAGCGACATCGGTGACCGGCGTGCTGCGCCATGTCAGGGCCGCCGTCGATCCCCTCTGGCGGCCGGTGCGGCTGCGCATTGCCGCGCTGCCGCTGCCGCTGGCGCCGCCATGATCCCTGTCACGGTGCTCACCGGCTTTCTCGGCAGCGGCAAGACCACGCTGCTCTCGCGCCTGCTGCGCCATCCCGATTTTGCGCGCACGGCCGTCATCATCAACGAGTTCGGCGAGGTGGGGCTCGACCACGAGCTGGTCGAGACCAGCGAGGAGAGCTTCGTGGAGCTGCAGACGGGCTGCCTGTGCTGCTCCATCCGCGGCGACCTCGCGCGGACGCTGGCCGACATTCTCGCCCGCCGCGAGCGCGGCGAGGTGGGGGCCTTCGAGCGCGTCGTCATCGAGACCAGCGGGCTCGCCGACCCGGCGCCCATCCTGCACGCGCTCATGACCGATGCGGGCCTCGCCGAGCGGCTGGCGCTGGCGGGCGTGGTGACTACGGTCGACGCGGTCAACGGCGCCGCCACGCTCGAGCGCCAGCCGGAGTCGGTGAAGCAGGTGGCCGTCGCCGACCGCCTGGTGCTGACCAAGACCGACCTCGTGGAGGGCGGTGCCGCTGCGCTGGCTTCACGCCTCGCCGCCATCAATCCGGCGGCTGCGGTCGTATCGGCCTCTTTCGGCGACATCGATCCGGACCTGCTCTTCGCCGATGCCGGCGATCCGGTGCGGGCGGCGGCACGGCTCGAGGCGCAGGCGCGCGCAGCTGCCCACCCGCACCATCATCATTCCGCCGCGCACGACGCGGACATCGCCTGCTTCGCGGTCGTGCGCGCGGCGCCGATCCCGGCCGTGGTGCTCACCCTGCTGCTGGAGGCGCTGGCCGAGCATGCCGGCGGCGACCTGTTGCGGCTCAAGGGGCTCGTCAACGTGGCGGAAAGCCCCGACCGCCCGGCCGTCATTCACGGTGTGCAGCACGTCTTCCATCCCCCGGCGTGGGCGGAGCGCTGGCCCTCCGCCGACCGCCGCACCCGCCTCGTGTTCATCACCCGCGGCGTGCCGCAGGCCTGGGTGGAGGCGCTGCTCGCCGCCATCGAGGCGGAGGTGGGGGAGGTGGCGGAGACGTAAGGCGCATGAGGCGAAGCCGTAATGCGCCGATGCGCCGTCGATCGGCGCTTTGCGGCTGACGCCTTATGCGCCCTACGGGCGCAGCTCATCGACCCAGGTCGTGAACTCCGCCACCGGGATGCGGTCCGGGGTGAAGGTGTTCACCTTCGCGTCGGGGTCGGGATAGCCCAGCGCCATGCCGCACACGATGGTCTGCTCGGGCGGGATGCCGAGGCGGCGCTGCAGGAGGTCGTGATAGCTGAGCCAGGCCGCCTGCGGGCAGGTCTCCAGCCCGAACTGGCGGGCGCCCACCATGATCGCCTCCAGGAACATGCCGTAGTCGAGCCACGAGCCCTTCTCCAGGTCGCGATCGATGGAGAAGATCAGGCCGACGGGCGCATCGAAGAAGCAGTAGTTGCGCGCGTGCTGGGCGTGCATGCGCTGCTTGTCCTGGCGGCCGATGCCGAGCGTGCCGTAGAGGCCCCAGCCGCAGGCGCGCCGGCGCGCCAGATAGGGCTCGCGCCAGCGCACGGGGTAATACTCGTATTCCCGCTTGCCCACGTCGCCGCGGTCGTAGCGCGCCACCGCCTCGGCCACGATGGCGTCGCGCGCGGCCCCCTGCAGCACCCACACGCGCCACGGCTGCACGTTGGAGCCGGACGGCGCCCGACCGGCGATGCGCAACACGCGCTCGATCAGCTCGCGCGGAACGGGCTTGGGCAGGAAGGCACGGATGCTGCGCCGGCCGGTGATGGCCTCCTCTGGCGTCATCATGTGTCGGGGGTCCTGGATGCAGGTTCGTGGCTGTCGCGCGCGACCTTGGCACGGCCC
>DASRDL010000297.1:0-4263 GCA_035652635.1 Hyphomicrobiaceae bacterium
GCGGGGAGATCGTGCGGGCGGCACCCGGGCACAGGCTGGCGGGCGCGCGTCGCAAGGCCGTGACGCTGCGCATCCTGCGCACCGCCGCCTTCAGGCTGCAGCGCGCGCTGGATCCGGATCGCGGCATGTAGCCCGCCACACGCGATAGCGGCCGTTCTCGGCCGGCACCGAGACAGCGGCAAAGCCCGCACGCGCCAGCAGCCGGTCGAGGGGAACCCGGCGCTGCACCACCAGCTGCAGGATGCCGCCGGGCTTCAGGTGCGCCGGTGCATCCTCGATCAGCCGCTCGAGCTCGGCGTGATCCTCGGCAAACCCCTTGTGCAGCGGCGGATTGGACAGGATGGCGTCGTAGCCGCGCGCACCCGCGTCGGAGAGAGAGCCGCCGAGAATGACCGAGGCGCCGGACACGTTCTCGCGTGCCGCCTCGACTGCCACCGCATCGTTGTCGACGAGGTCGAGGGCGATGGCCGGGTGCTGCGCGAGAGCTGCCGCGCCGATGATGCCCGAGCCGCACCCGTAGTCGAGGACGCGCGCTCCGGAGGAGAGCTGCGGCAGGGCGCCGACGAGCAGCGCCGTGCCCTCGTCGATGCGGTCGGCGGCGAACACGCCCGGATACGACACCCAGTCGCGCGTCGTGCCGCCGATCTGGAGCCGCGCCGCGGACCGCCACGCCGCCAGCGAGGTCCGCAGGCGCGAGGCGTCCTGCGGCCGGCGCACTCCAACAACCCGCCCATGACCGCGGGCGGCCAAAGTGTCGATGCTCCCGCACAGCCGGCCCAGCGTGCCGGCAAACGAGCGGATGCCCTCGTCGTTGCCGCCGTAGACGATGAGCTGCCCGCCCGGCGCCAGTGCGCCGAGGCAGGCATGTGCCGCCATCTCCTGCTCGGCCTTGGCCCGGGGCAGGCGCAATAGCGCAATGCCGAACGGTCCGGCCGGCGGCCAGGGCGACGCCGTGCCGACGGCAGCAAGGCGGCGGGTCCAGACCTCGCAGCCGATTCCGCGGCCGGCGAGCAGGGCGGGCAGCGTGCCGGAGGGTCCGCCGAGCAGGACGCGCCCTTCGAGGCCGATGCTCTGGAGGCTGCGGCGGATCAGCCCGTCCGCCGCATCATCGGGATCGCTGGCCCAGCGCGTCATCTGCTTCCACTTGCGTGGGTACCGGCCCGGTCCCGCGGGTGCTCTGCGACGAGCCTAAGACGCCAGGGCCTTCCTGATCCGCTCGGCGTTGGCGGCGAGCACCTCGGGCTTCTCCATCTTGCTCGCCGGCGGACCGAGCGACACGCCCTCGAAGCGCGGCAGGATGTGGAAGTGCAGGTGGAACACGACCTGGCCGCCGGCCGGCTCGTTGAACTGCTGCAGCGTGATGCCGGCGGCGCCGAAGGCCTTCACGGCCGCGGCCGCCACCTTCTGCACCGTCGCCATGCAGGCGGCGAGCTGGGCGGGGCTGGCGTCGAGCAGGTTGCGCGCCGGCGTTTTGGGGATCACCAGCGTGTGGCCTTCGCAGCGCGGCATGATGTCCATGAAGGCGAGCGTGTCGGCGTCCTCGTAGACTTTGTGCGCGGGAAGCTCGCCGCGCAGGATCTTGGCAAAGATGTTGTTGCTGTCATAAGCCATCGCCGCTTCTCCGACCGCATCCGGCGTGCGCCGAGTTAATTGGCCCGTAACCTCATCGTCAAGTCGCGCGCGTGGTTAAGCCGACAGCAATGGGCGCGTGCGAAGCTCACGGACAAAGTATCGAAGGGAGGGCTGCCCCGTGTCTGCATTGCATGCGCGGGCCGCTGTGAGACCGAGGCACAACGCCTCGCGAGGCCTGCTTGCCGCACGCCGCACCGAGCGGCGCGACCGCCTGATCGCCTCTGCCGTGTTGTTGGCGCTGCTGGCCGGCTGGGCGCTGAACTTCGCCAGCGTGAAGGAGTTGACGCTGGGCTTCGGCAGCCTGCTCGCGCAGATGCCGGCGCGTCACATCTGATCCGGCGCCACCTTGCGGAAGGGTGCATACTCGGCGAGTTCCTCGCTCGCTGCCTCGACATAGGCGCGCTCGCGCACCAGGTAGTCGGCGACCGCGCGCCGCAGCGCCGGATCGGCGATGTAGTGCAGCGAATAGGTTCTGGTGGGCAGGTAGCCGCGCGCGAGCTTGTGCTCGCCTTGTGCGCCTGCCTCCACACGCGCGATGCGGTGGGCGATGGCGAACTCGATCGCCTGATAGTAGCACAGCTCGAAATGAAGGCAGGGGTGGTGCTCGATGGCTCCCCAGTAGCGGCCGTAGAGGCACTCGCCGCCGATCATGTGGAACGAGCCGGCCACGGCCCGGTCGCCGCGCTTGGCGAGCATCAGCAGGCAGCTCTCGCCCATCGCCGCTCCGATCAGCGAGAACGCCTTGCGGTTGAGATAGGGCCGCCCCCACTTGCGCGAGCCCGTGTCCATGTAGAAGGAGAAGAAGGCGTCCCAGTGCGCCTCCTTGATGTCGCGGCCGCGCACCCACTCGATGGTGAGCCCGCTCGCCACCGCCTCGGCCCGCTCCTTGCGCACGGCCTTGCGCTTGCGCGAGGCGAGCGAGGCGAGGAAATCCTCGAAGGACGTGTAGCCGGCGTTGGTCCAGTGGAACTGCTGGTCGGTGCGCTGCAGGAAGCCCTGCGCTGCGAGACGGTTCCACTCGCCCTCGCTGGCGAAGGTGATGTGCACGCCCGACAGGCCGGCGCGCTCCACCACCTCGACTGCCGCGCGCGCCAGCAATGCCTCGTTCGCCTCGGCATCCGGCCCCGGCCGCACCAGCAGCCGCCGGCCGGGCACCGGCGTGAACGGCACCGCGATCTGCAGCTTGGGATAGTAGCGCCCGCCGGCGCGGGCGTAGGCGTCGGCCCAGGAGTGATCGAAGACGTACTCGCCCTGGCTGTGCGACTTGAGATAGCAGGGGGCGCAGGCGGCGATCGCCCCGCTCGCATCCTTGAGCACGAGATGGTGCGGCATCCAGCCCGAGCGGCCGCCGATCGTGCCTGCGTCCTCCAGCGCCTCGAGGAAGCCGTGACGGACGAACGGGTTGGAGACCGCGGGGTCCGGATCGGCGCAGGCGTCCCAGGCATCGGCCGGAATATCGGCGATGCGGGCGACGGTCTCCACGCGCCGGGAAGCTTTGCTGGTCATTGCCGTTGCTGGGCCTCGTCGCCTCGACAGTCGGCACGCCCGGGAGGCTAAAGGTCGCCGGGCACGGCCGCAACAGCACCTGCTGACGCGCCCCCCGCGCCGACCAGGAGGCATGCGCCAAGGCTATTGCGCGCCGAGCCTCCGCTACTTCAAGATCGTGCCCGCGCCGCAAGCACCTGGGAGGAACGCCACATGCTGCCCCTGACCGGCGTCAAGGTCGTCGAGCTCGCCAACAACATCGCCGGCCCCTACGCCGGCTACATCCTGGCGATGCTGGGCGCCGACGTGCTCAAGATCGAGCGGCCCGAGGGTGGCGACGACGCGCGCGCCTGGGGCCCGCCGTTCTGGAAGGACACCTCCGCCACCTTCCATGCCCTCAACGTCAACAAGCAGGGTATCACCCTCGATCTGAAGGACCCCGAGGCGGTCGCCTGGCTCGAGCGCTACGTGGAAGGCTGCGACGTGCTCGTCCACAACCTGCGCCCCGGCGTGCTCGACGAGCTGGGGCTCGGCGCCAAGGCGCTCATGGCCCGCAACCCGCGCCTCGTCTATTGCTCGCTCTCGGCTTTCGGGCCCAAGGGGCCGATGCACAAGAACGGCGGCTACGAGCCGATGGTGCAGGCGTTCTCCGGCCTGTTCTCCATCAACGGCTATCCGGACCGGCCGGGCGTGCGCATCGGGACGAGCGTGCTCGACCTCGGCAGCGCCGTGTGGGCCGCGCTCGGCTGCACTGCCGGCCTCTTCCAGCGCGAGAAGACCGGCAAGGGCTGCGTCGTCGATGCCTCGCTCTACGAGACGGCGCTGGGGCTGCTCACCGTGCACTTCGCCCGCTACCAGGCGAGCGGCACCCTGCCGGAGCGGCATCCCTCGGGCAGCCTGGCGGTGGTGCTGTTCCAGGCCGTCGACACCGCCGACGGGCAGGTGATCGTCGCCGCCGCCAACGACCGGCTGTGGGCCAAGTTCACGGCCGAGATCGGCCGCCCGGAGTGGGCCAAGGACCCGCGCTACAAGACCAACGCCGACCGCTTCGCCAACAAGGACACGCTGGTGGCCGAGGTCACCGCCATCATGCGCCAGCGCCCGAAGGAGGAGTGGGTGGCACGCCTGCAGAAGGCGGGCGTGCCG
>DASRDL010000298.1:0-2083 GCA_035652635.1 Hyphomicrobiaceae bacterium
CCGCAATTGCTGCAGCTCTCGGGCATCGGCCCGCCAGCCGTGTTGCGGCCGCTCGGCATCGAGGTGCGCCACGAGCTCGCGGGCGTCGGCGAGAACCTGCAGGACCACCTGCAGATCCGCTGCGCCTACAAGGTGTCGGGCGTCAAGACCATGAACGAGCGCTTCCAGAGCCTGGTGCAGCGCGCCGGCTTCGCCGCCCAATACCTCCTGCAGCGCCGCGGGCCGATGACCATGGCGCCCTCCCAGCTCGGCGCCTTCGTCAAGTCGGACCCGAGCCGCGCCACGCCCGACCTGCAGTACCACATCCAGCCGCTCACCCTGCCCAAGTTCGGCGAGCCGCTCGACCCGTTCCCCGCCTTCACGGCGAGCGTCGCCAACATCCGCCCGACGAGCCGCGGCTCAGTACGCATCACCTCGCCGCGGCCGGACGTGCAGCCGGAGATCCGCCCCAACTATCTCGCCACCGCCGAGGACCGCCACATCGCCGCGCAGTCGGTGCGGGTGACCCGCAACATCGTCTCCATGCCGGCGCTGGCCAGGTACCAGCCGCAGGAGTTCCGGCCCGGTCTCGAGTTCCAGAGCGACGAGGATCTCGCCAAGGCCGCCGGCGACATCTCCACCACCATCTTCCACCCCGTCGGCACCTGCCGCATGGGCAGCGACCCAACGGCGGTGGTGGACCACCGCCTCAAGGTGCGCGGGCTGGAGGGCCTGCGCGTGGCCGACGCCTCGGTCATGCCCACCATCACCTCCGGCAACACCAACTCGCCCACCCTGATGATCGCCGAGAAGGCCGCCGCCATGGTGCTGGAGGACGCTCGGGCAGCGTGACGGCTCCTGGTGGGGGTGACTTCGCAGCGGGCGTGGCCCATCACCCCCACCCGATGCGTCCAGCGCCTTTGGTCGGCCGTTGTGCGCTTGAGTGGCGTCGGCGATGGCCGACCTAAGCCGCGGACGCATCGCCCTCCCCCCTCGAGGGGGAGGGGTGGCGCGCGGATGCTGACAATTCTCGGCTATGATGCGGCGAGAGGGCTGACACCCGGTCGACGCGGAGGCGGACATGCGCCAGTGGCAACGCAACCTGCTCATGCCGGCGGTGCTCGTTGCCTGCGTGCTGGCCGCCGCCTCCGCCCGCGCCCAGCCGGTCACCATGGACGACCTGGCGGCGGCGGTGGTGCAGGTGAAGGCCCACATCAACCCGGACGGCCGCACCGCCGAGACGCTCGGGCTCGAGCGCAAGGGGTCCGGTGTCGTCATCGGCTCCGACGGGCTGGTGCTCACCATCGGCTACATCATCGTCGAGGCGCATGCGGTGGAGGTGACGACCAACGGCGGACATGCCGTGCCGGCCCAGGTGGTGGGCTACGATCACGAAAGCGGGTTCGGCCTCGTCAAGGCCACCCAGCCCCTCAACGTTCGCCCCATGGCGCTCGGCAAGTCGGCCGCGCTCAAGGAGCGCGATCCGGTGCTGATCGCCAGCGCCGGCGGTGTCGATACGGTGGCCGCTGCGCGCGTGGTGGGCAGGCGTGCGTTTGCCGGCAGCTGGGAGTATCTCCTGGAGGATGCGATCTTCACGGCGCCGCCCTATCCGGCCTGGAGCGGCGCCGCGCTGATCAGCCGCGAGGGCAAGCTCGTCGGCGTCGGCTCGCTCATCGTCCGCGACGCCACCTCGGGCAAGGGCGAGCCCGCGCCCGGCAACATGTTCGTGCCCGTCGACAGGCTGGCGCCGATCCTGGCCGACCTGATCGCGGAAGGTCGCTCGCTCGGGCCGCCGCGTCCGTGGCTCGGTCTCACCACCGAGGAGGTGTCCGGCCGGCTGGTGGTTGCACGCGTGGCGGCGGACGGGCCGGCCGAGAAGGCCGGCCTCAAGCCCGGTGACATCATCGTCGGTGTCGGCGGCAAGCCCGCCAGGTCGCTCGCCGACTTCTACCGCATGGTGTGGGCCAAGCGCAGCGCTGGCGCCAGCGTGCCGCTCGACGTCCAGGAGCATGCCACGGCATCCACGCGCCGCATCGATGTGCACTCGATGAACCGCATGGACCACCTGAAGCTGAAGTCGACGTTTTGAAGGGAATAGCGAATA
>DASRDL010000299.1:0-7786 GCA_035652635.1 Hyphomicrobiaceae bacterium
TGGGTCGGGAAAGGGCCGTGTGGATCGGGCACGACTGGGGCAGCCCGGTCGTGTGGAGCATGGCCAGCCACCATCCCGACAAGTGCTTCGGCGTCGCCAATCTCTGCGTGCCCTATCTCGCCAAGGGCTTCTGCCCGCAGAGCTTCCTCCCGCTCGTGGACCGCTCCGTCTACCCGGAGGCCGAGTACCCCTGGGGCCAGTGGGATTATCAGGCCTTCTACGAGGAGAGCTTCGAGAAGGCGCGCACGGCGTTGGACGCCGATGTCTCCGCCACCGTCAGGGCGTTCTTCCGCAAGGGCAATCCCGACGCCAAGGGCAAGCCTGCGCGCACCGCCCGCGTCCGCAGGGACGGCGGCTGGTTCGGTGGCCTGGGCCGGGCGCCGGAGCTGCCGCTCGATCGGGACGTCCTGAGCGAGGAGGACTTGAGCAAGTATGTTGCCGCGCTCGAAGCCAACGGTTTCTTCGGGCCGTGCTCCTGGTACATGAACCACGCGCGCAACCTGGAATACGCAAAGCGCGCGCGCGACGGCGGCAGGCTCGCCATGCCCGTGCTCTTCCTCCACGGTGCGTTCGACTACACCTGCGAGACGATGGACTCCCGGCTGGCGGAACCGATGCGCGCCGACTGTGCCGATCTCACCGAGGTGGTCGTGCAATCGGGACATTGGATGGCGCAGGAGAAGCCCGCTGCAGTCAATGCGGCGATCGCCAAATGGCTGGCCACGCGGCTGCCGGCCGTTTGGCCCCGCTGATCCCGCGCGGTCTGCCCGCCATTCTGCGCACTTGAGCACGGGGCAAAAGACTGCCAAACAGCAGACGCAATCCGCCGGACAGCCACGGGAGACGGGAGATGGACAAAGCGCTCAGAGACAAGGGCCTTGCCATGCGCAAGGCAGTGCTTGGCGAGGACTACGTCAACAGGTCGCTGGCGACGGCGGACGCCTTCAACGCCCCGTTCCAGGAGATCCTCAACGAGTACTGCTGGGGCATGGTTTGGACGGACGAGCGCCTGCCCCGGAAGACCCGCTCGATGCTGAACCTCGTCATGCTCGCCTGCCTCGGCCGCATGCACGAATGGGAGCTGCACCTGAAGGGCGCGCTCAACAACGGCGTCACCAAGGACGAGATCCAGGCGATCATCCACCAGATCGCCGTCTATGCCGGCGTGCCGCTGGGTGTGGAGTGCTTCCGCGCCGCGCGCAAAGTGTTCGCCGAGCTCGACAAGGGCGCTCGATAGCAGCCTTTGCGGCACCCTCCGACCGCTAGCCGGATCCCGGCGGCGGCCTGCCGCTTTTGCGCTGAGCGAGGCTCCAGGCGGCAACGGCGAGCGCCGCGGCAAGGCCGATGGACGCCACCACCAGCTGCGACTTGGCGGCCGTCAGCAGGCTCGCCCGGTGCGCCAGCGCATCGCTTATGTCGGGATAGGCGTCCAGCGCCTCGCCCAGGGCGATGTTCTCGCCGTAGTCGGCCAGACAGTAGAGCAGCGGCACGCAGAGGAAGGTGTAACGGGCGCCCGAGCTCACCGGAACGCTCATGTCCTTCCCGGGCCGCGTGAACCACACGCAGGTGGTGCCGAGCGCGACGAGCAGCAGCGCGGGCAGGACCATGTCGAGCGGCAGCAGCGTATCGGCGAGGAAGGCGCGACCGCCCTCATCGAGGCCTTCGAGCGTCTCGCGCAGCTCGTCGGGCGCGTAGAAGCCGAGGCACAGCCCGATCGGACAGCGCACCAGCTCGGCGCCGGGCAGCGCCTCGCGCGTGAGCACGCTCATGGCGGCGAACCAGCCGACTGCCACGGCGTTGGCCAGCCAGAAGTGCCAGGGCTTCAAGCGCCGGTCGAGGATCGAGAGCATGCCCTGCCTCCGTGCCCCGCGTGCCCGCCCGCGAGCACTAGCCCCGCGCCGATGTCCGCGCAACAAGAGGTGACGCGGGCCAGCCCGGCGCCCGAGGCGCATCTTGCCGGCTAGGACGCGCGCGCGGAGGATATCCGTCGCTCGCTTGCTGCCTCCCCGGCGCCTGTTAGAGTGCCGCGAGCATCGAGGAGGAACGCCCCATGATCTACGAGCTCAGAACCTACACGGTGAAGCAGGGCACGGTCGCCGAGGTCGCCCGCAACGCCAGCACCGTCTCGCGCGACATCCGCGGCAACAACTACGGCAAGCTCGAGGGCTACTGGATCACCGAGATCGGCCCGCTCAACCAGGTCATGCACCTGTGGAGCTACGCCGACCTCAACGAGCGGGCGCGGCTGCGGGCCGAGCTCGCCAAGAACCCGCGCTGGAACAGCGAGTACATACCCCTCATTCGCCCCAACCTGCTGCGCCAGGACATCCGACTGCTGAACGTCGTGCGCGCGCCGGTTGCGCCGGCCAGGACGCCCAACGTCTACGAGCTGCGCACCTATCGCGCCAGGCCAGGTGCCGCCAGGCAGTGGCTCGACCTCTTCACCAGGGCGCTCGAGGTGCGCGAGAAGTACTCCAAGATCGTCGGCCTGTGGACGACCGAGGCGGGTCAGCCCAACGAGATCTGCCACCTGTGGGCATACCCCGATCTCAACGCGCGCGCGTCGATCCGCGGCGAGGTGGCAAAGGACCCGGGCTGGCAGGAGTTCCTCAAGAGCAGCACCGGGCTGCTCGACGAGATGCACTCCACCGTCATGCTGCCGGCGGCGCACTCTCCGCTCAAGTAGCTCGTGGGCCGCCGAGGCAGCGGCAGGTGTCAGACCCGGCGGGCCTGACACCTGGCATGCGCTAGACGGATTCCTTCAGCTCCTTGGCGGCGCGGAAGGCGACCTTCTTGCTCGCCTTGATCTTGATCGCCTCGCCGGTCGCAGGGTTGCGGCCCATGCGCGCCGGACGCTTCCTCACCTGCAGGATGCCGAGCCCGCCGATGCGGATGCGGGCACCGCGCTTCAAGTGCTTGGTCACCGTGGTGACCATGTCCTCGAGCATTGACATGACCTGCTTCTTCGGCAGCTCGTGCGCCTCCGACAGGGTCTCCGCGAGCTGACGCAGCGTTACGGTCTCGACCTTGGCGGCGCCGGTAGTGGACGTGGAATTGGTTGCCATAAGCGTGTCCCTCTCCAGGTTGCGACGAGCGGACTAGCATACAACGAAGCCCATGAATACAAGCGTTTTCGCAGCATTTGCACAAGTATCGAGGCCCTCCCCGGGGGCGGGCCGGCCAGGCCCGAGGGTGCTCGGGATGGGCGAAGGACGGCACACCGATTTCTGCGCACCCCACTTGCGACCCCGGCGCCGCTCTTGAAGGCCCCGGACGGGCCGGCCCGGAATCGGCGGCGATCGACCCGTCCTTCGAGACGGCCGGAGTAGGCCGCCCGCAGGCCCCTTGAAGCGCGCCGCATCAATCGGCCGATAGCGGGGTGGCTGGCGCGGTGGGCCTGTTGGCGGATAAGCTCGGGCCGGATCGAGCCAGGGAGGTTACGCCATGACCACCGCCGCCAAGGGTGCCGCCGCCAAGGCCGCTCCCGGCCACAAGCCGGCTCGCGCCAGGCCGGCCAAGTCCGCAGCCAAGACGGCGGCCGACGATGCCGCCGTCAGGACCGTCGGCCACTGCCAGTGCCGCAACATCGAGTACGAGTTCCGCGGCGAGCCGAAGTGGGTGATGCACTGCCACTGCGAGAGCTGCCGGCGCGCCGTGTCCTCGCCGGTTGCGACCTACGTCGGGGTGAGGCTCGAGCAGTTCAGCTACCTCAAGGGCGAGCCCACCTATTACGAGTCCTCGCCCGGGGTTAAGCGCTACTTCTGCACCAAGTGCGGCTCGCCGATGGCCTATGCCGGCGACCGCTGGCCGGGCGAGGTGCATCTCTTCCACGGCACGCTCGCCGACCCCGCGCAGTGGCCGCCGACCGGCCACGCCTACGTCTCCGAGCAGGTGCCCTGGTTCGAGGTCTCCGATCACCTGCCGCGCTACGCCTCCACCGCCGGCAAGGGGGCCAAGCCCGTGCGCAGGGGTCCGAAGCGCTGACGGTAAGCTTGCGCCGGCAGGGCCGCGCGCCCATCTGTGGCGAGCACAGAAGCTCGAGCGGAGGAGAACCAACACATGCTTCGCCGTCTCATGCTGGGCCTCGTCCTCGTCGCCGGCTCGGGTGCGGGCGTGCTCGCCCACCACGGCTGGGGCAGCTACGACGCATCCAAGCCCATCACCGTGGTCGGGCCGATCGAAACCCTGAAGTACGAGAACCCGCACGCCCTCATCACCGTCAAGGCCGCCGACAAGGTGTGGACCGTGACGCTGGCGCCGGTGTCGCGCATGCAGGCCCGGGGCGCCACGGCCGACTTCGTTGCCGTCGGCAAGACGGTGTCGGCCTACGGCTACGTCTCCACCGTCACCAAGGACGAAATGCGCGCCGAGCGCATCACCGTCGACGGCAAGACGGTCGAGATGCGGTGATGCTGGCCGAGGCGCCGCATCTTCTCGTTGCGCTCGAGCAGTCGGGCCTCGCCGCCGCCATCCGCCAGTCGACCTGGGCCTATCCGGCCGCCAACGTCGGCCACATCCTGGCGCTCACGCTGTTCGCGGGGGGCGTCGTCGCCATGGATCTGCGGCTTATCGGCGCTTTCGCCGCGGCGCCCCCCGGCTCGGTGGTGCGGCCGGCCAGACGCGTGGCGATCGCCGGCCTCCTGCTCATGCTGCTGACGGGCAGCATGCTCTTCACCGCCGAGGCCAGCCACGTCGCCATGAACCCGGTGTTCCAGATCAAGGCCGGGCTCATCGCCCTCGGCATCCTCAATGCGCTCCTGGCCGGCCGCCGCCTCGACGGCCTGCTCGTCGGCGCGCCCCCGTTCGAGCCGCTGCCGCTCGGCATCCGTCTCGCGGCCGTGCTCTCGCTCGCCGTCTGGCTGTCGGTCGCCGCCTGCGGCCGCCTGATCGCCTACTTCTAGGTCCGCCGACATTGTCATGCCGGCCGAGGGCGTCAGCCCGAGCGCCGGCACCCAGGGCCCAGAATTCCACCAGTGCCTTGTGCGCCTGGATGCCGGATATTGCGCTCGCGCGCAATCCCGGCATGACAGCTCTCCGCATCGATCACTTCACCAGTGCGCGGGCGGCAGCCAGCACCTCGGCGGCGTGGCCCGGCACCTTCACCTTGCGCCAGCTCTTGGCGATGCGGCCCTTGCCGTCGATCAGGAAGGTGGAGCGCTCCACGCCCATGTACTTGCGGCCGTACATCGACTTCTCGACCCACACGCCGTAGGCCGTGGCCGCAGCCTTGTCGGTGTCGGCCGCGAGCTTGACGGCGAGGCCGTGCTTCTTGCGGAACTTGGCATGTGCCTCGACGCCGTCAGGCGAAATGCCGATCACCTCGACACCGGCCTTGCGGAATTCGGGTGCCAGCCGAGTGAAGTCCTTGGCTTCTGTCGTGCAACCCGAGGTGTCGTCCTTGGGATAGAAATAGACGACCACCGGCTTGCCTTTGAGCCTCGAGAGCTTCAGCGTTTCGCCGCCGTCCAGCGGCAGCTCGATTTCCGGGGCCTTGTCTCCGTCCTGCAGCATGGCGCAATCCTCTTCCCGTGGAATTGGGCGCCACCTTAGCGTCATTCCTGCGAGGTCGGCACTCCATCGCCCGGCGCGCCACGTCGGACGCCGCAGGTGAGCCGCCTCCCGGCGACGACGGGCTCTGCGCCACACGGGAGGCAGGCGGCCCGATCCCGCAGTTGTCGGAGGAGGCACACCCGCGTAGCGTTGTGCGGCCGCCGCCGCGAAAGCCAGGGAGGATGCAATGCCGGCACAGAAGCACACCGAGACCGAGCGCGAGCTCGTCGACCTGGCAAGGCAGGTGCTGCCGGGCGGCGGCTTCGGCAACGTCTCCCACGAGGTGATCGTCGCCAGGGGACAGGCCGGCCGCGTCTGGGACGTGAGCGGCAACGAGTATGTCGACTACCTGCTGGGTTCCGGCCCGATGATCGTCGGCCACGCCCACCCGGAGGTGGTGGAGGTGGTGCAGAGGATCGTCGCCGCCGGCACTACGTTCTTCGCCAACAACGAGCACGGCATCCGGCTCGCCGCCGAGATCGTCGATGCGGTGGCGTGCGCGGAGAAGGTGCGCTTCGTGAGCACGGGCTCGGAGGCCGACGCCTATGCCATGCGGCTCGCCCGCGCCTACACCGGCCGCGACAAGATCCTCAAGTTCGAGGGCGGCTACCACGGCATGAGCGACTACGGGCTCATGAGCCTGGCCCCCAAGCGCGTCGGCAACTTCCCCCAGCCGATCCCCGATTCGGCCGGCATCCCCAAGAGCGTGCGCGACGAGGTGCTGGTCGCGCCCTTCAACGATCTGGAGTCGGTCGCCACCCTGATCCGCGAGCACAAGAGCGAGCTCGCCGGTATCATCGTGGAGCCGTTCCAGCGCCTGATCCCGCCCAAGCCCGGGTTCCTGGAGGGCCTGCGCAAGCTCACCCGGGAGAACGGCCTCGTGCTCATCTTCGACGAGGTCGTCACCGGCTTCCGCTTCGCCTACGGCGGCGCCCAGGCCTACTACGGAGTGACGCCGGACGTGTGCACGCTGGGCAAGGCCATCGGCGGCGGCTTCCCGCTCGCGGCCATCGCCGGCCGCGCCGACATCATGGCCCACTTCGACAAGAGTGCGGTGGCCGAGGACCGCTTCATGATGCAGGTGGGCACGCTCTCCGGCAACCCGGTCGCCGCCGCCGCCGGCCTCAAGACGCTCGAGATCCTGAAGCGGCCCGGCACGTACGAGCGCATCTTCGCCACCGGCCGCGCGCTGATGGAGGGCTATGCCGACGTCCTGAAGCGCTCGCGCCTCAAGGCGCAGGTGATCGGCGACGCGCCGATGTTCGACATCACCTTCACCGACCGCGAGGTGAAGGACTACCGCTCCGCCCAGGGCGACGAGGCCGCGATGAAGCGCTGCAACGCACTGCTGCGCGAGCGCGGCATCCTCAAGAGCGAGAGCAAGTACTACATCTCCGCCGCCCACACCGAGGCCGACATCGCCTTCACTCTCGACGCCTTCGCCTCCGCGATCGCCGAGCTGCAGCGGGCCCGGGCGGCCTGAACCACGAGAGGAAACGATGGCCGAGCCGTTGCTGTTCACGCCCATCCGCCTGCGCGAGATCGCCCTCAAGAACCGGGTGGTGATCGCGCCCATGCACCAGTACTCCGCGGTCAAGGGCTTCGCCACCGACTGGCACCTGATGAACGCCGGCCGCTTCGCCGCCGGCGGCGCCGGGCTGGTGATCATGGAATCGACCAAGGTGGAGCGGCGCGGCTGCGGCACCGTCGGCGATCTGGGCATCTGGAAGGACGAGTTCGTGCCCGGCCTCGCCCGCTGCGTCGACTTCATCCGCAGCCATGGCGCCGTGCCCGGCATCCAGCTCGGCCATTCGGGACGCAAGGCGCGCCGCTTCCGCCCCTGGGAGGGCGGCGCGCCGCTCAAACCCTCGCCGGAGATCGACGACTGGGAGGACTGGGAGCTGGTGGCGCCGAGCGCGCTCGCCTCGCCCGAGACCGATCCCACGCCGCGCGCGCTCACCCGCGACGAGATCCCCAAGCTGGTGGAGGCCTGGGGCGAAGCGGCACGGCGGGCCGACGCGGCGGGCTTCGACGTGCTCGAGATCCACGGCGCCCACGGCTACCTGATCCACGAGTTCCTCTCGCCGTTCTCCAACCGCCGCAACGACGAGTACGGCGGCTCGGAGCTCAACCGCATGCGCTTCGCCATCGAGGTGGTGGAGGCGGTCCGCGCCAAGTGGCCGGCCCGCAAGCCGCTGTTCCTGCGGCTCTCCGTGCAGGACGATGCCGGCTGGGG
>DASRDL010000300.1:0-2678 GCA_035652635.1 Hyphomicrobiaceae bacterium
GTGTTCGGCTGCTGGACGTCGGTGTCGCGCAAGTCCGTGCTGCCGGTGTTCAAGGAGCTCAACAACATCCTCTTCTATCCGGTGCAGTACGAGGGCGAGGAGAGCGAGCGCAACGTGTTCTACACCGGCGCCGCCCCCAACCAGCAGGCCATTCCCGCCGTCGACTACCTGATGAAGGAGGAGAAGGTGCAGCGCTGGGTGCTGGCGGGCACCGACTACGTCTACCCGCGCACCACCAACAAGATCCTCGAAGCCTACCTGAAGGCGAAGGGCTTCAAGGACGAAGACATCATGATCAACTACACGCCGTTCGGTCACTCCGACTGGCAGACCATCGTCGCCGACATCAAGAAGTTCGGCTCGGCCGGCAAGAAGACGGCGATCGTCTCCACCATCAACGGCGACGCCAACGTGCCCTTCTACAAGGAGCTGGGCAACCAGGGCATCAAGGCCAAGGACATCCCGTCGGTGGCCTTCTCGGTGGGCGAGGAGGAGCTGGCCGGCATCGACACCAAGCCGCTCCTGGGCCATCTCGCCGCGTGGAACTACTTCCAGTCGATCGATACGCCGATCAACAAGGAGTACATCGCCAAGTGGCACGCCTTCACGAAGAACCCCAAGCGCACCTTCAATGACCCGATGGAGGCCCACGTCATTGGCTTCGCCATGTGGGTCAAGGCGGTGGAGAAAGTGAAGTCCACCGATCCCGACAAGGTCATCGACGCGCTGCCGGGCATCGAGGCGCCCAACCTGACCGGCGGCACCTCCAAGATGCTGGCCAACCATCACATCACCAAGCCGGTGTTCATCGGCGAGGTCAGGGCCGACGGCCAGTTCGACGTGGTCTGGAAGACCGACGGCCTGGTCCCCGGCGACGCCTGGTCCAAGGAGCTCGAAGGCTCCAAGGACCTGGTCGGCGACTGGGTCACGCTCAAGTGCGGCAACTACAACACCAAGACCAAGAAGTGCGGCGGCTGAGCCCGACCGCGCAACCGCCGGACGCATGAAGCTCGGGAAGGCGGCGGCACGACATGCCGCCTTCCCTCCGTCTACCGGGGAGCCGACCAGGAATGCGTGATCCGATCTCACGCTGCCTCGTGCTGGCGCTCGCGTTGTGCCTGTGGCTCGCCGGGGCCGCGGCCGTGCGTGCCCAGGGTGTGGCACACGCCTACGAGGCGGCGCTCGCCAAGTTCACCGAGGATTCCTTCAACGCGACCGATGCCGGCATCGGCGGCGTTGCTGCCAGCGGCAGCCCATTGGCCGAGCGCGTCATCACCGCGCTGCAGGACGGGCGCCTGCTGTTCGATCCCGCCGACAGGAAGGTCTACATCCGGCAGGACGCCGGAGCGCTGCTCGACGCGGCGACCGGCAAGCCCGTCGCCGGCGCCCCACCTGCGGGTCTCAAGACGGTGCGCATCAACAACCGGCTGCGCCGGTCGATCGAGGCGGCGCTGGGCGGCCTCACGCTGATGTCGCCCGACCCCGCCAAGCGCCTGGAGGCGGCCCAGGCCGTGTTCAAGTCGCGCGATGCCAATGCGCTCGCCACCCTGGAGGCGGCGCTCGCCAAAGAGGCGGACCGCGGCGTGAAGCGCGCACTGGCCGAGGCCCGCGCCGCCATCATCATCACCACCCCCGACGCCAAGGAGAGCGACAAGCACAGCGCCCTCGCCGTGCTGCGCGATCGCGGCGATCTCGAGACGCGCGCCCTCCTCAGCGCCCTGCCGCCGGAGCAGCCGGAGGCGCTCAAGCGCGCGGTCGCGGACGCGATCACCGCCATCGACAACTGGCTCGCCGTCTGGAGCGTGGCGCAGAACTTCTGGTACGGCCTCTCCCTCGGCTCGGTATTGCTGCTCGCCGCCATCGGCCTTGCCATCACCTTCGGCGTCATGGGCGTGATCAACATGGCGCACGGCGAGATGGTGATGCTCGGCGCCTACACCACCTTCGTCGTGCAGGAGGCGATCCGCACGAGCGCGCCGGGGCTCTTCGACTACTCGCTCGCCGTCGCCATCCCGCTGGCCTTCCTGGTGGCGGCGCTGGTCGGCATCGCCATCGAGCGCGGCGTCATCCAGTTCCTCTACGGCCGGCCGCTCGAGACGCTGCTCGCCACCTGGGGCATCAGCCTCATCCTGCAGCAGGCCGTGCGCACCGCCTTCGGCCCCAGCAACCGCGAGGTGGGAGCGCCGCACTTCATGTCCGGCGCCTTCCAGCTCGGCGGCCTCACCATCACCTGGAACCGGCTGTGGATCATCGTCTTCGCCGGCCTGATCTTCGCCGCGCTGCTGGCGGTGCTGCGCTACACCGAGCTCGGCCTGCAGATGCGCGCCGTGACGCAGAACCGGCGCATGGCGAGCTCGATGGCCATCAACACCGGCCGCATCGACGCGCTCACCTTCGCGCTGGGCTCTGGCATCGCCGGCCTCGCCGGCGTGGCCCTGTCGCAGATCGACAATGTGTCGCCCAACCTCGGCCAGGGCTACATCATCGACAGCTTCCTGGTCGTGGTGTTCGGGGGCGTCGGCAACCTGTGGGGCACACTGGTCGGCGCGCTCACGCTCGGCGTCGCCAACAAGTTCCTCGAGCCCTACGCCGGCGCCGTGCTCGGCAAGATCGCGCTGCTCGTGCTCGTCATCCTGTTCATCCAGAAGCGTCCGCGCGGCCTGTTCGCGCTCAAGGGC
>DASRDL010000301.1:0-4940 GCA_035652635.1 Hyphomicrobiaceae bacterium
AGATCAGCGTCACCTCGCACAGGTTGGGGCGGAAGGTGCGCTTGCTCTTGTTCTCGGCGTGGCTGCGCAACTGTCCGGACATGGGCAGCTTGCCGGTCAACTCACATCGCCGTGTCATTGAAGTCTCCTTTTGCCGGCCGACGCGAATTGGCGGGCATATCGGCGCTCGCGGGCCGTTCTATACGAGACGCTGCGGACGTCAAGACATGCGCGGGGGCGGATGCTCCGTGCCGGTCCGGACCGGCCTTGGTCCAATTCTTTACCACTCGGGGCTAATGTCGCCGAGACACACAATTGACGCAAAAGCTGCTAGCCTCGCTTGGCGGGGGAAATGCCGGCGGCGTCGGCGCAGGGGGTAGTGAGGCGGCGTGATGGCGTTGACGCGTTGCATGGTCGTCAGGGGCATGGTCGGCCTGGCGGCAGGACTGGCGTTCTGGCTGGCGGCCGGGATCGGCGGCTCCCGATCGGCCGCGGCCGAGCCGTGGCCCGCCAGCGTGCGCGCGCTCTACGACATCAGCTTCAACGGCTTCAGCATCGGCACCTTCGAGTTCGAGTCGCAGGCCGAGAGCGGGAGCTACACGCTCAGCGCCAGCGCCCGCCTCTCCATGCTGCTCGGCGCCTTCACCTGGAACGGCGAGACCCGCAGCTTCGGTCTGCTCGGCAGCCAGCTGCCGAAGCCCGCCGCCTTCACGTTCGACTTCAAGAGCAATACGCGCGCCGGCTCCACCAAGCTCGGCTTCTCCGACGGCACCGTCATCAACGTCTCGCAGCAGCCGCCGGTCGTGACCACCGTCCCTACCGTTCCCCTGCGCAGCCAGCACCTGCGCGACGTGGTCGATCCCTTGAGCGCCATCATGGTGCTTTCGCGCGGCGGCACGGGCCCCTGCGACCGCCGCATCCCCATCTTCGACGGCAAGGAGCGCTTCGACCTCGTCTTCAGCTACAAGGGCGAAATGCGCGTGGCCGAGCAGTTGCCGAGCGGCCAGCCCGCCGTCGCCCACGTCTGCCGCGTGCGCTACCTGCCGATCGCCGGTCACAAGCTCGACAACGAGACGAGCTTCATGGCGTCCAACACCGGCATCGAGGTCGTGCTGCGCCCGGTGCCGAGCGCCAACGTGCTGGTGCCCTACCAGGTCCAGGTTCCCACCATGGCGGGGACGGCCGTCATCACGTCGAAGCGCATCGAGATCAGCTCGCCCGGCAAGCCGCAGATCGCGCTGCTGCATTAGTCTGTCTGCGAGCGGGCGCCCACTCGGGGCGGCACAGGAAGCAAAGTCCGACGCGCGAGCGCGGCTCGCGGTTTTCTTGACCTCGCCTCTTGATCTTGTCACACCACTCTGCAATGCCTCCGGCAGTCGTTTCTGTCCCTGAGGACATCGGCGAATGAGCCTCGATCTCGCTGCGCGCATCCGCAACGTCACGGCCGTGCTCGGGCCGACCAACACCGGCAAGACGCATCTGGCGATCGAGCGCATGCTGGGCCATGAAACGGGGCTCATCGGCCTGCCGCTGCGGCTGCTGGCGCGCGAGGTCTACGACAAGGTCGTCGCGCGCGCCGGCGTCGACCGCGTGGCCCTGATCACGGGCGAGGAGAAGATCAAGCCGGAGCATCCGCGCTATTGGGTGTGCACGGTGGAGGCCATGCCGCGCCACCCGGACGTGGATTTCCTCGCCATCGACGAGGTGCAGCTGGCGGCCGATCCGGAGCGCGGCCACGTCTTCACCGACCGTCTCCTGCACGTGCGCGGCACGCACGAGACCTTGCTGCTCGGCGCCCAGACCATGCGCGAGGCGATCAGCGATCTGATCCCCGGCGCCAATTTCATCTCACGGCCGCGGCTGTCCAAACTCACCTACGCCGGCGAGAAGAAGATCACGCGGCTGCCCGCACGCACGGCCGTCGTGGCGTTCTCCGCGGCGGAGGTCTACGCGATCGCCGAGCTGATCCGGCGCCAGCGCGGCGGTGCTGCCGTGGTGCTGGGCGCGCTGAGCCCGCGCACGCGCAACGCCCAGGTCGCCCTCTACCAGTCGGGCGACGTCGACTTTCTGGTCGCCACCGACGCCATCGGCATGGGCCTCAACCTCGACGTCGACCACGTGGCCTTCGCCGGCGTGCGCAAGTTCGACGGCCAGGTGCATCGCGACCTGACGGCGGGAGAGCTCGCCCAGATCGCCGGCCGCGCGGGGCGGCACATGAACGACGGCACGTTCGGCGTCACGGGCACGGTCGAGCCGCTGTCGACCGACGTCATCGATCGGCTGGAGACGCACACCTTCGAGTCGGTGAAGTCGCTGCAGTGGCGCAATCGCGACCTCGACTTCACCTCCCTGGAGCGGCTGCGCGACAGCCTGCGCGAAGCGCCGCGCGAGGGCCGGCTCACGCGCGCGCGCATGGCCGACGACGTCGCCGCTCTGGAGGCCGTGAGCCACGACCCCGAGGTGACGCGCTTTGCCGTTTCGCGCCAGGCCGTCGCCCGCCTGTGGGACGTGTGCCAGATCCCGGACTACCGCAAGATCTCCGGCCAGAACCACGCCGAGCTGATCGCCACGCTCTACAAGTTCCTGATGGGCCCCTCCGAGCGCATACCGGAGGACTGGTTCGCCCAGCAGGTGGCGCTCGCCGACCGCACCGACGGCGACATCGACACGCTCGCCAACCGCATCGCCCACATCCGCACGTGGACGTTCGTCTCCAACCGAGTCGATTGGCTCGCCGATCACGAGCACTGGCAGGGCCGCACGCGCGCCATCGAGGACAGCCTGTCGGATGCGCTGCACGAGCAGCTGACGCAGCGCTTCATCGACCGGCGCACCAGCGCGCTGATGCGCGGGCTCAAGGAGAAGGACGAGCTCCACGCCGATATCGCCGAGGACGGCGCGGTGCACGTGGAGAAGCATTTCGTCGGCCGGTTGCAGGGCTTCCGCTTCTTCCCGGTCGCCGGCGGCGAGGGCATCCACGGCAAGGCCACGCGCAACGCCGCCGCTCACGTGCTCTCGCGCGAGCTGGCGCTGCGGGTGCGGCGCGTGGCGGCGGCCAAGAGCGATGCCTTCAAGCTCGGCCGCAACGGCCACATCCTCTGGCGCGATGCCGAAATCGCCCGGCTGGAGGCCGGCGACGACCCGCTGAAGCCCAATGTCGTGCTGCTCGCCGACGAGCATATCTCCGCCGCCGACAAAGACAGGCTGCAGGAGCGGCTCAACTCCTGGATGGCCGAGAACGTGGGCGAGCGGCTGAAGCCGCTCACCGAGATCGCAGCCGCCCAGGACATCACCGGGCTGGCGCGCGGGATCGCCTTTCGCCTCAAGGAGAATTTCGGCGTGCTGCGCCGCGAGGGCGTGAGTGAGGAAATTCGCTCGCTCGACCAGACGGCGCGCGCGCAGCTCAGGAAGTACGGGGTGCGCTTCGGCGCCTTCAACATCTACTTTCCGGCGCTGCTCAAGCCGGCGTGCTCGGAGCTCGCCGGCATCCTGTGGGTGCTCAAGCACGGCGGCCAGCACGGGCTCGACCTCGCCACCATGCCGGAGCTGCCGCGGCCGGGGCTCACGTCCGTGCCGACCAACCCGGCATGTCCCGATGCATTCTACGGCGTGCTCGGCTTTCACGTGTGCGGTCCGCGCGCGGTGCGCGTCGACATGCTGGAGCGGCTCGCGGACCTGATCCGTACCCTGCTCGCTTGGCGGCCGGATGCGGCCAACCCGTCGGCGCCGTTGCGCGGGGCCACCGGTGACGGGGGCTTCCGGGCGACGCCGGACATGATGTCGATCCTCGGCTGCTCGGCGAGCGAGCTCGGCAACGTGCTGAGGGCACTGGGCTTCTGGGCGGAGCGGCGACGCATCGCGGCTACGGTGACCGAGCCGGCACAGGCTGCCGCGGCGGAAACGCCGCCAGCGGCCGCTCCGGGGGAGGTCGACGGTGCCGCCGCGAGCGACGGCGACACGGCGGCCGCGGCCGAGCCTGAGGCGCCGACCGTGCCAGGGCCGGCCACCGACCTTGCGACGGCCCAGGTCGCCGCGCCCGCCCCGACCGTCGAGCCCGAAGCCGACAAGTGGGAGGAGATCTGGCGGCCGCGGCGCAAGGGACGTGCCGTCGAGGCCGGCGGGACCGAGAGTCATCGGCGTGCGCCGCGTCCCCCGCGCAAGGATGCGCCGCCGCAGGCCGCACGCCACCCGGAGCAACGCGAGGGCAAGGACAAGGACCGGCCGCGCCGCCATCAGCATCAGCAGGGGCGGCGCAACGGGCCCGGCAGGCGCGAGGAGCGCGTGCGGCTGCCCATGCAGGCATCGCCGCCGCCGTCGTCCAAGACCGCATTCGACCCGGATTCGCCGTTCGCGGCGCTGAGCTCGCTCAAGGCCGCGATGGAGAAGCGCAGCCAGGATTGACGGCAGCGATGGGCGTAGCCGACGAGCGACACTGCGGCGAAGCGCCGGGCGGCGACACCCAGCGACTGGACAAGTGGCTCTGGTTCGCCCGCATGGCCAAGTCGCGGACCCTCGCGGCGCAGCTGGTGCAGGACGGCAAGGTTCGCATCAACCGCGCAAGGGCCGCCAAGCCGGCACAGACGGTGCGGCCCGACGACATTCTCACCATCGCCCTGAGGGGCGAGGTGCAGGTGGTCAAGGTGCTGGCGCCCGGGCTGCGGCGAGGCCCGCCGGCCGAGGCGCGCAAGCTCTACGAGGTGCTGTCCCAAAGCCGGCGCCTGCGGTCACCGCCCGGCGACGGCGACTGAGGGCGGGATGGTGGCGCGACATGGTCGCAGCCCCGAGGCCAGACCGCGATTGACGCTTGCGCCCAATTGCCGACCTGTGGCACCAGAGCGGCACGAACCCACACTCCCACGCGGTCGCTCGAGCGATCGCCCGCGAGCGGCAGACTTCGGCAGCATGACCTACATCGTCAACGAGAACTGCATCAAGTGCAAGTACACCGATTGCGTCGAGGT
>DASRDL010000302.1:0-4463 GCA_035652635.1 Hyphomicrobiaceae bacterium
CTCCCAGCGCCATGAAGTCGTTGGCCGCCAGCACGCCGTCGATGCGGGCCTCGGCTGCCAGCAGCGCGCTCATCGCCGCCCGGCCGGCATCACGCTGGTAGTCGCCGGCGCGGGAGGCCGTGATGCGGATATTGCGGCGCGTCGCGGCAGCATCGCGGAAACCGCTGCTGCGCGGTGCCGTCGTCATGGCGTTCGCGTGGCCTTCGATGGTGACGACGTTGCCGCCCGTGGGCCCCAGCCGGTCGAACAGATACTCGGCGATGCCCCGCGCCAGCGCCCGGTCGTCGGAGCCCAGGTAGCAGGTGAGCGGGATGCCCTCGGGACGGCTGACGAAACACAGCAGCGGGATGCCGCGGGCGACGGCGCGCGCGAGCAGGTCGTTGAGCGCGGTCGCGTGCGTGGGCGCGAGCAGGATGGCATCCGGCCGGGTGGCGAGCGCCGTCTCGAGCAACGCCCGCTGTTCCTCGACGTCGTCGGGCTTCTGCGGCACGTGGTGGGTGAGGGAGCAGCCGAGCCGCGCCGCTACCCGGTCGGCTCCGAGGCGGGCGCCGACATAGGCCGGGTTGGTGCGGTTCTTGGTGAAGGCGGCGAGCCTCGGGGTGCGCGTCTCTCGGCCCATGTCAATGCTCGGCGAGCAGGCGGCCGTAGCCGGGGATGGCGTCTTTGACACCGGCGAGCCTCAGTGCGTGCCACAGCGTCGCCTGCGTCGAGGTGACGACCGGTTTGCCCAGCGCCTGCTCGAGCGCGGCGACGACCGTGTGGGAGCGGGTGTTGAGGCAGGAGATGACGAGCGCGTCGGCGCCGCCTCGCCAGCCGTCGAGGCCCAGCCGGAACAGCGTGCCGGGCTCGGGCTCGGCGAGGCGGAAGCCATCCGAGATGCCGAGGTTGGCGCCGCCCAGCACCTCGAGGCCGGCGCCGGCGAAGTAGCGGTGCTCGGCCTCGTCGACGGCGTCGGTATAGGGGGAGACGAGCGCGACCCTTCGCGCCCCCAAGGTGCGCAGGGCCTCCAGGATGGCGTTGGCCGCCGTGGTGGCCGGAGCCTTGCACATCTCCTCGATCTCGGCGCGCAGGTGGCGGTCGTAGTCGAGCCCCTGGACGATGCTGGAGGCGGTGCAGCCGTAGGCGACGGCATGGGGCCGCGCGCTCGACAGCTGGCGGATGCCGGCCATGCCCTCCTTGCGGTCCATCTCGATCAGCGTCTCGGGCGTGGTGAGGTCTGGGATGAACATGCGCGCGAAGTGCAGGCTGACGCCGTCGGGCGCGGTGCGCTGCGCCCACGGCTCCATCACCGTGTTGACGCTGGGCACGACGATGCCGATGCGTGCCCGCCAGCCGTCGCCGCTCAGATATGATGGTGTCATGGCCGGACTCTCCCGACTGTGCCGAGCCGCACAGTAGGGGCAGCCGCGGCCCGAGGCCAGGGCATCCAGCCTTCAAGCCGGTCGATTCGCGTGCCAACATGCCTCCATGCGAGTCGCTGCCAACCGCGAGACCTCACCGCCAGGAGCGCTGGGTGAGGCGCCGGCCCCGGCCGCGGTCCCGACCGGCGCCGGCGGCGAGGCCCGGCCCGCACGGGGCGGCCGTGACCCGGCGCAGCCGCGGTCGCATCGGCGGCTCAGGCTCGGCCGGTTCGTGGCGCTTCTGGTGCTGGCGTCGGCGGTGATCCTGGCCGTCGGCTACTTCACCGGCGTGGAGGTGTTGGCGGCCTCCGGACGCTTCCTGTGGAACGCGCTGGCCGCCGCGGTCAACAGCGTCACGCGCGTGGCGGGCGGGCTGCTCGCCGTGCTCGCCAGGGGCGTGGGCTGGCGCCGGCTCACGCGCCTCGCCAAGGTCGTCACCGGTGTCGGGCTCAGCTATGCGGGCGGCGTCATCCTCAGTCAGCGCGGGCTGCAGCGGGCCCAGGGCTGGCGCGACAAGGCCCGCATGCTGCTCGCCTCCATGCGCAGGACCTGGCTCGAGCTGGCGCTGCCCTGGAAGCTCGCCATCGTCGCGGCGCTGATCGCCAGCCAGGTCTACCTGCACGTGGTGCTGATCGTCTTCCCCATCGCCTTCCTGCTGCCGGTGGTGCGCCGAGTGTGGGTGCAGGCGGCCGACATCGCCCTGGGGTCGTGGTACTGGCGGATGCTGGGGCCGCTGCATCGGCGCATCTTCGCCGGGCTGCGCGGCATGCCGGTGGTGCGCCAACTCATCGGCGGGGTGCGCGTGGTGCGCATCCGCTACCTCACCGCCTGGCGGCTGTGGAAGTATCACCCGCGCTACTGCGGGGCAGAACCCGGCACGCGCCAGATCGATCTCGTCGAGCCCCTGCGCCTGTGGCGGCGTGGCGAGCTCGACGTCTACGTCAACCGCCCGCTGCTCGCCGGCGGCCGCCGCGAGGCACACCAATCTCTGACAGAGAGGCACGGGCGGGCCTGATCGGCAGGGCCCGCCCGCCGAGCTCAATTAGCCGCGTCTGCCATAGCGCACCACCCGGCCGATCTCGGTGCGGGTGATGCCGATATCGCGCAACATGCGATCGTCGAGGTCGGCGAGGTCGCGCTCGGCGCGTGCCCGCGTCCTGATCTCGGCTATGGCGGCGAGGCTGGCGAGGATGGCTGAGGCGAGCCAGCCGAGCAGGGCAGCGAGGCGCCGCGCCGGGCCGGCTGCGGGTGTCGGGTCCGCATAGGGCCATATGTCGCCGGGCGACTGGGGTGCGAATGATCTCAACATGGTGGTGCTCCTTTTCGGGTGCGGCGCAGGGAGCCGCTGGTGCCGGGTGCTTCGGTTTGCACGGCCACCGGATGGCCGTATGGGATTGTCGTGCGCGCGTGTCGGTTTCATCGTCGCTCGGCGAGCACGTCGCCGATGCGTCTGCCGGCGCGCACGGCGGCGATCTCGTGCGTCGACAGACCGACGTGAATCAGCTGCGCATCGCTCATGGCTCCGAGACGGGCATTGGCCATGCGCTCCGCCTGATGCATGCGCTGGGCGATGAGGGCGTCGAACAGGCGCCGCAGCCGGCCGCCGCTCGCAGTGTCGGTGCCGGTGGAAACGGCCCGGGTCGAATTGGGTAGGGCTATGGTGGTCATGATCGGTCTCGCTTCTCGATTTCGCACTGGGCCCTCGGGGCCGCCGCATGCTTCGTTGTGTGCAACGCCAAACGTGGTGGGCCGTCGATGCGATGAAAGTGACGCGGATCACTCATTTGCGCTTTCTCGGCGCGCGGGTGCCGGCGAATGCGCCCGGACGGGATCGGGTGCGGGCAGATGCGGATGCGCGAATGCGCCTCAGCAGGCTTTGCCCAGCCGCGTGATGGTCTCGCGGTCGTCCAGGCAGTAGTAGCCGCTGATGCGTGACAGCAGGCGATCACGTCGCCACTCGGTGAGCTGGCGGTTGACGTTCTCGCGTGCGGCTCCGGCCATTTGCCCGAGGTCGGCTTGCGACACCTTGAGGCGGATCAGCGTGCGCCCGTCGGGAAGGTCCTCGCCGAAGCGCTCCCCCAGATGCAGGAGCGTGCGGGCGAGCCGCACTCTGAGCGGGGCCTGTTGCAGAGCGTGGGCTTCGTTGCGCTGCCTGAGGCGCGCGGCCATCACCCGCAGCAGGTGGCGGGCGAGCTCGAAGTCGGCGCGCGACAGCCTGTCGAAGATGGTGGCGCTGATGTGGCGCAGCATCGAGGCCCTCACAGCGGTCACCGTGGCGGAGCGCGGCAGGCCGTCGATCAGCGCCATCTCGCCGACGAGGTCCCCCTTGCCGAGGATCGCCAGCAGGGTCTCCTGGCCGCTCGCTGTCGGGAAGACGACCTTCAGGGCTCCGTCGAGGACGAGAAAGCAGCCGTTGGCCGCATCGCCCTTACGGAAGATCGTGCGGCCGGCCGGAATGCGCAGCACCCGCGATGCATCCGCCAGAGACAGAAGCGAGCGGGCGCTCGCGCCGCAGGAATCGCCGTTGGCCCAGGCGAAGAGGGGTTCGCTCGCGGTGGTCACGGGAAATGCTCGCAATGTGGGCTCGGCGCGCCGATGCCCAAGATTCGTGCCGGGGGTGGGAGTGCGGGCCTCAGGCCGGGCCCGTCACAGCAGCCGATCGTCCGGTCGGTAGGCGGCGATGCGGCGCTTCAGTCGTTTGCCCTGCCATCGCACGAACATGCACGTAAGGTGAGCTACGGCGCGCACGGCGCCGCCCAGAATATCGGTTTTGGGCGAAGCAAAGGAGCAGGCGCAGGGCCGGGCCCAGCGCTCGTGCGTCAACGGGAGGGACGTGCTCATGGTCGTCTCAACATTCGTCGCAAGTTACGTGCGGGAAGCGGCCCGTGGCTCGCGCCCGCTGCCTTTGCGCGGCACGTATGCCCCGATCGGCGGCTTCCGACAAACGAGCATTTGTCATGCTATGCTTAAGCACAGCTCATGCATCGCGCCACCCTGCGCCTGACGGAGGTTCCCGATGGGCCGCCTGCCGCCGCTCGACACGCTGCGCGTCTTCGAAGCGGC
>DASRDL010000303.1:0-4355 GCA_035652635.1 Hyphomicrobiaceae bacterium
CATGACCTGGCATCTCCCCGGCGTCGCTGTGGACACGCTGGGGAAAAGGCTTCACGCGGCGTTGCTCTCCGGTCGGCCTACGGCCGCCCTCCGCGCAACGCCGCCACCTCGCCTCCTACACCACGCCCCGGGACACCAGCCGCGCAACCCGCCCACCCCGCAAGCCCCCAGACGGATCGGCCGCCTCCGGGGTAGCATAGCGCTGCCCGCAGGGTCTCGGTGCGGCAGCAGCGCCGGGGGCAACGATCAGCCGGAGGACACGCCCAATGCCCATCATCGACGCCCAGGTCCATCTCTGGCGCAAGGGCGTGCCGAGCCCGCCGCACGGGCCCACGCCCTACCTCGCCGAGGACGCCATCCGCGGCATGGACAAGGCGGGCGTCGACGGCGCCATCCTGCATCCGCCGGCGAGCTGGGACCCCGATTCCAACGAGCAGGCCGTCGAGGCGGTGCTGGCCTATCCCAAGCGCTTCGCCATCCTCGGCTGCCCGCCGGTCGACCGGCCGGACAGCCCCGCACTGATCGCGGCCTAGAAGCAGCGGCCGGGCATGCTGGGCTACAGGTTCTACTTCAACCGCCCGCACAACCGCTCCTGGCCCACGGACGGCACGCTCGACTGGCTGTGGCCGGCGGCAGAGAAGGCGCAGATGCCGCTGGCGCTGTTGGCCGGCGACTGGCTGCCCAAGCTCGGCGAGATCGCCGCCCGCCATCCCGGCCTCAAGCTGACCGTCGACCACATGGGCGCGCTGCGCGGCGCCAAGGGCGATGCGGCGTTTCCCAACATGACGGAGCTGATCGCGCTCGCCAGATACCCCAACGTCGCCGTCAAGCTGACCGGCGGTCCGTTCTATGCCGACGACCCGTACCCCTTCCGCAGCCTGCACAAGCACTACCGCGCCATGTACGACGCCTTCGGCCCCCGCCGGCTGTTCTGGGGCACCGACATCACCAAGATGCCGTGCTCCTGGCGGCAGTGCGTCACCCACGTCCAGGAGATCGACTGGATCCCCGAGGCGGACAAGAGGCTCATCATGGGCGAGGCGATCTGCGCTTGGCTCGGCTGGAAGCCCTGATCAGCCGTCGGACGGAGCCCGGTGCGGCCCGTCGCGCCCCCTTGAAACCCCTCCGTCCCGCTCTAAATCAACGACTGCGCATGCCGCCTGCCGGGTGCGCGAAGAGAACGCTGCCTGGCCCTTCGGGGCAGGTAAGTCCCCTGGCTCCCACGCCGGGCAGAGAGCACAACGTCGCTTCTGAAGGAGGACTTGTGATGCGACACGTCGATTTTGCCCCCCTCTACCGCTCCACCGTCGGCTTCGACCGCCTGTTCGACATGCTGGACTCCGTTGCCGGCTTCGACGCGGGCGCGAGCGCCTATCCCCCCTACAACATCGAGCGCCTCGGCGAGAACGAGTACCGGATCACCATGGCGGTGGCCGGCTTCTCCGAGGACGAGCTCAAAGTGGACGTCAAGGAGCAGACGCTCAGCATCCGCGGCGAGAAGAAGCCCGAGGAGCGCGAGCGGCAGTTCCTGCACCACGGCATCGCAACCCGCACCTTCGACCGGCGCTTCCGCTTGGCCGACCACGTCGAGGTCAAGGGCGCCGACCTGAAGGACGGCCTGCTCCACGTCGACCTCGTGCGCAATGTCCCCGAGCGCCTCAAGCCGCGCACGATCGCCATCGGCAACGGCAGGCCCAAGCAGGTGGAAGCGAGCGTCTGACGGCCGGCGCGCCGTCTCTCCGCGAGGTCTGCAGCCAGAGCAGGCGGCGCGCGCAAGGCGCGGCGCCTGCCGGCGCGTTCCTGCCTGTGAGGTTCAGCGTTTGCGGCGACCGAGCACGCGCGCCAGGAGGCCGGGCGGGCGCACCCTGGCGGCCGGCTCGGCACCGAGGCGTTCAACCCCCGCTGCCGCCGGCCGTGCAGGCTCCGGCGCGGGAGGCGGCACGGGGGCGGACGCGGCGGGCCAGCGCGAGGGCACCTTGCCGAGCGCAGCCAGGATGCGCTCCGGCGTGAACGGTTGGGCGAACACCTTGGCCCCGAACGGCCTCAGTGCATCGTTGATGGCGTTCATGACCGCAGCCGGAGCGCCGGCCGTGCCGGCCTCGCCGGCACCCTTGGCCCCCAGCAGCGACTCTTTGGTGGGCGTCTCGACGTGGCCCACCTCGATGTCGGGCATCTCGGCTGCCATCGGCACCAGATAGTCGGCCATCGACCCCACCATGAGCTGGCCCTCGGGCGAGTAGGTGCAGTGCTCGTAGAGCGCACCGCCGAGCCCCTGCACGATGCCGCCGCGCACCTGCTCGTCGACCAGCATGGGGTTGATGACGCGCCCGCAGTCCTCCACGCACCAGTGCTCGAGCAGCGTCACGATGCCGGTCTCCACATCGACCTCGAGCCAGCTCGCCTGCACGCCGTTGGTGAAGGCGAACGGATACTGCTTGGTGATGAAATGCCGCGTCTGCATCAGCTCGCGCGGCAGGTCGGGCGGCAGCGTGTCGCCGCGGAAGTAGACGATGCGGGCGAGCTCGGCCAGCGCCATGCGCGCCTGGCCCGAAGTGCGCTCGACGATCTGGCCGTCGACGAGGTCGAGGTTCTCGGGCGCCGCCTGCAGCATGGCGCCGGCGACCTCGAGCGCCGCCCGCTTCACGGCGAGCCCCGACTGCAGCGCCGCCTCGCCGCCGATGCCGGCGCCGCGGCACGCCCAGGTGCCGCCGCCGTAGGGCGTGGTGAGCGTGTCCCCGGTGATGACGCGCACCTGTGCGATCGGCACCCCCACCGCCTCGGCCACGATCTGGCGGATGATGGCCTCCGTGCCCTGCCCCTGCTCGGTGACGCCGGTGGCGGCCATCACCGAGCCGTCGGGATCGATGCGCACGGTGCAGCCGTCCTGGGCGGAGATACGCGCACCGCCGATGCCGTACATGAAGGGGCTCGGGTTGGTGAGCTCGATGAAGCTGGCGAGGCCGATGCCGCGGTGGACGCCGTTCTGCCTGAGCCGCGCCTGCTCGGCGCGCAGCCCGGCGTAGTCCATCATCTCGAGCAGCTTGTCGAGCGAGGCGATGTGGGAAAGGCCCTCGAACCTCATGCCGGCGGCAGAGGTGCGCGGATAGCTGCCGTCGGCCATCAGGTTGCGCCGGCGGAACTCGGCCGGGTCCAGCTCCACGGTCTCGGCGGCGAGGTCGACCAGCCCCTCGGTGACGGCCGTGGCGATCGGGTGGCCGACGGCGCGGTACTGGCAGGTGGGCGTCTTGTTCTGGAAGACGACGGCGGTCTTGGCACGGAAATTGGGAAAGTCGTAGGGACCGCCGACCAGGTTCACCACCTGGTTGCCTTCGACCGCGCTGGTGCGCGGATAGACCGAGTAGGGGCCGATGCCGGTGAGGTCGTCGACGTCGAAGGCGGTGATGCGGCCGTCCCGATCCACCGCCATGCGCGCCTTGATGCGGTGGTCGCGGGCGTGGATGTCGCTGGCGAAGCTCTCCAGCCGGTCGGCGATGAACTTGACCGGGCGGCCCATGATGCGGGCAATCACGGCGACGGCCACCTCGTCGGGGTAGACGTGCACCTTGATGCCGTAGCTGCCGCCGACGTCGGTGCAGATGACGCGCACATCGCCCTCGGCCAGCCCCAGGTGCCTGGCGAGCACGGTCTGCATCATGTGCGGGGCCTGGGTGGCGTGATGGACGGTGAGCCTGCCCGAGGCGCGGTTGTAGTCGGCCAGGATCGAGCGGGGCTCGAGCGTGACGCCGGTGTGGCGGGCGGTGTGGAACGTCGCTTCCACGACTTTGTGGGCGGCGGCGAAGGCGTCCTCCACCTTGCCGTTCTCGTTGAGCCGCTCGAAGCACAGGTTGTCGCCGAGCTCGGGATGAATGACGGGCGTGGCGGGGTCGAGCGCCGTCTCCATGTCGACCGCGGCCGGCAGCGGCTGGTAGTCCACCGCGACCCTGCCGGCGCCGTCCTCGGCCGCAGCACGGCTCTCGGCCACCACCGCCGCCACCGCCTCGCCGGCCCAGGTTGCGCGCTCGAGCGGCAGGGGCAACTGCGGCGCCGACTTCATGCCCTTGAGGTGGGCGAGCGTCGCCACCCACGGCTCGCAGTGCGGAGCGAGGTCGGCGCCGGTGAAGATGCGCAGCACGCCTTCGACCTTCAGGGCGTCGGCGGCGTCGATGCGCACGATCCTGGCATGCGGGTGCGGGCTGCGCACGAACGCCACGTGGACCATGCGCGGCAGCACGATGTCGTCCACATACTGGCCGCGCCCCTCCACCAGCTTGGCCGCGTTCGGGCGCGGGATCGACTTGCCGATGTAGGAGTTGGGCCGGTCGACGGAGCGGGGGTCGATGATCTCGTTCATGGGG
>DASRDL010000304.1:0-10707 GCA_035652635.1 Hyphomicrobiaceae bacterium
GGGAGCAATCGCCGCGCCTGCGCTCCAGCGTGGCTCACTCCCATCCGGCCGGCCTTGCACCGCCCGGCGATAGCTGGTGCACTTGGCGATCATGGAGGCGACCAGCTTCATCCGCGCCAACACCCGGCTGCTGCCGGTGCCATTGGCCCCCGAGATCCGGCTGCATCTCGCCGAGGAATCGCTGCCGATCTGGGAGAAGACGGAGGAGGAGCTGGGCGAGATGAATGTCCCGCCACCCTACTGGGCGTTCGCGTGGGCCGGAGGGCAGGCGCTGGCGCGCCATCTCCTCGATCACCCCGGCAAGGTCGCCGGCCGGTCGGCTCTCGACCTCGGATCGGGCTCCGGTCTCGTGGCGATCGCGGCGGCCAAGGCGGGCGCGGCGCGTGTCCTGGCAGCCGACATCGATGCGTTCGCCGTGGCCGCCATCCGGCTCAATGCGGAAGCCAATGCCGTTGCGCTGGAGGCAACCGCGCAGGACCTGCTGGAAGCGCCGCCCGAGCCCTTCGATGTCGTGCTGCTGGGCGACCTCTTCTACGAGCGGGCGCTGGCCGAGCGCGTTCTGGCCTTCGCCGATGCTGCGAGCGCGCGCGGCGCGCTGGTGCTGGCCGGCGATCCGCGGCGGGGCTATTTCCCGGCCGGCCGCTTCCATCAGCTTGCAGAGTATTCGGTGCCGGTGACGCGCGAGCTGGAGGACGCCGAGATCAAGCGCACAGCGGTGTGGGGTTACATCGCCGGCGCGTCGCGCGCGTGAACGGGCCGCGCGCTATTCGGCGGGCGGCGCGAGCTCGCGGCGGATGCGGGTGGCGGAGATCTTCTCCGTGTCCTCGTCGAGCACCAGGCGCTCCACCGCGTAGCCCACGTCGCGGCCGTAGAAGACATTGGTGATGTTGGGCAGCTCGACGACCTTGATGCGTCCGCGGCTCTGCCACAGCGCCGCCTCGATGCGCGCCTTGACGGCGTGGAACGGCAGCGGGTTCTTGGCATCCGTGCCGTAGGTGTCGCGCACGGCGATGCACGCCTGGCCTACGCGCCTCAGCCCTTCCTCGATCAGCTTCTTGTGCCCGTCATGGAACGGCTGATAGCGGCCGATGAAGAGGGCCGTCGGTGCCTGCGGGTCGAAGGTGGGAAGGAGCTTGTCACACACCTTCTCCGCCCAGTAGGCGGCCGTACCCTCCGGGCCCACGCGGATATCCCAGCGCTCCGGGGGCTCGAACAGCGCATCCGTATCCGGGAACCGGCTCGTCTTGATGCGGTCGACCCAGACGATGAAGGCATCGCCGAACGCCTCCCGGGTCTTCCTGGTCGGGCAGATGAAGTCGGCGATGGCGTAGGTGCCGGCCTCCACCACGCGATCGCAAAGCCAGCCCATGCGGCGCGCCTGCTCGATGCGGTCCTCGTGCGCGAACCCCAGGTCCTTGTTGATGTTGGCACGCACGGCGTCGGCGTTGAAATGAACGCCGTTGAGACGCGGCACCAGGAGGTTGGCGAGCGTCGTTTTACCGGCGCCCGGCAGGCCCATGATCAGAATTTTCTTGGCGTCGATAGTCATTTTGCCCCCTCGTCGGCGGCCTTGTGAGCCCGAGGCGCCTTCTACAACGACACGGCCTCGCATGCCAACATGAGAGGCCGGCGACGCCTGTGAATTGGCGCGGCGCTGCGACTTAAGCGTTCCTCAACTGCACAGGCGGGACAATGCGCCCCCGGCCTTGGTGGGGTGCATGAACTATACGCTCGTCGATCTCATGGGCCTCGTCCTCGCCATGGCGGGATTCGCCGTGCTGTTCGTGCTGCCCGGCGCCGCGATCGCCCACCTCACCGATGCTTTTGGATTCCGTCAGGAGCGGACGGGGCGTGCCTGGATGGTCGCTCTCGTTGCCGGCTACGCCGTGCTGCCGATCGCCGACAGCCTGCTCAGCCGCGTTCTGGGCCTCTCCGGCGCGCTCGCCGTGAACGGCGCCCTGGCACTGTGCGGACTGCAGGCCGTCCGGCGGCAGGGATGGCCGCGCCCCGATCGCCTGGCAGTGCTCGCGGGCTGCATCTGGCTGGCGGTGGTCGCCGTGGCCTGGGTCGACCTCGACACGGGCAGCGGGCTCTATCCGAGCCTGCTCGCTCTCGACATCGTCAAGCATGCCTCGACGGTGCGCGCCCTGGTGGAGGGCGGCGCCGCGCCGCCGTTCGACCCGTTCTTCCTGCGCCAGGAGCCCGCCGGCTACTACTACTTCTACTATGTGCTCTCCGCGCTCATCGAGCGGGCCGGTGCCGGCTGGATCGACTCGCGCACCGCCGTCGGCGGCCAGGTGTTCTGGACCGGCATCGCCACGGTCGGGCTCATCCGGCTGGTGCAGGAGCGGGCGGGCCTCGCGCGGGCGGCCAGCCTCCCCGTGCTCCTGGGGCTCATGCTCGTTGCCGGACTGCAAATCATTCCGATCCTCGGCACCGGCCTCGGCGGCGGGCTGTGGCTCGGACAGATCGACTGGTGGGGCGAGCAGGTCACGAGCTGGCCGATGTCGATGCTGTGGGTGCCGCACCATCTGGCCGCGCTCATTGCCTGCTGGGTGGGCTTCCTGATGCTGGCCGACGGGGCGGTGCGTGATCGGCATGCCCTGACACGGCACGATGCCGTGCCCGTCGCGGTGGCCGGCATGGCATTCGCGTCCGCGGCCGGGCTGTCCGTCTGGGTCGCGCTCGGCGGCGCAATCACAGTCCTGCTCTGGGGTGCGGCGCTGGTGCTCGAGCGGCGCACGGGGGCGCTCGTGCCCATCGCCGCTGCCGGCGCGGTGAGCCTCTTCACGGCCTCCTTCCACCTCGCCGATCTCATCCAGTACCGCGCCTACGGCTCGGCGCCCGTTGCTCTCACGGTCCGCTCCTTCTTCTATACCGACCAATTCTTCGCCGACGGCCCGTTGCGATACCTGGCGCGGCTGCTGGCCCTTCCCGCCAACTACCTGATCGGCTTCGGCTTGTTTTTCGTCGGCGCCTGGCTGTTCTGGCGCCGCCGCGGTGACCGCGCCGGCAACGAGGTTGCGCGTCTCGTCGCGTTGTCGGCTGTCGTCGGCCTGCTGCTCGCCACCTTCGCCAAGTCGACCATCGTCAACAACGACCTGGCGTGGCGCGTCGTCCTGTTCGCGCAGCTGGCGGCGCTCCTGTGGACGGCCTCAGCGCTGTTCGGCGATGCGCCGGCCCTGCCTTTCAGCCATCGCCTGCGCCGGGCCTCGCCGCTGATCGTCGTGACGGCGGTGCTCGGCCTGGCGGGCGTGGCCTACGACCTCATCGGCCTGCGCGCGTTCCACGCGCTGGGCCTCGGGGGCGAGCCGGGCATGCGCCGCGACGCGGGTCTCGATCGCGAGCTGCGCGCGGCCTACACCTGGCTCGACGGCAACGTTGCACGCAGCACCGTGGTCCAGCACAACCCCGACGCCGAGCGGGCCCTCGCCTACGGCCTCTACGGGCGCTTCCGCGTCGCCGTCTCCGACCGGCACAACGCACGTCTGTTTGGGGCGCCCGACGCCGCGATCGCGCGCCGCCACGGCGATCTCGTGCCGGTGTTCGCCTCGCCGATGTCGGCGGAGGAGGCGCGGCGACGGCTCGCCGGCCACCATGTCGACATCGCCGTCGTCACGGCGGCGGACCCGGCCTGGAAGGATCGCGCCTCCTGGGTGTGGTCCTTGCCGGCGCTGTACGAGAGCGCCCGCGTCCGCCTCGTGCCGGTGCCCGAGAAGCCGCAGGCCATCGCCTGGCAGGGAGGCTGAGCATGACCGGCAAGGTTGCACACCTGCTGAAAGAGCTGCTGCGCGCATCGCTGGTGTTTTCCGGCGGAGCGATCGTCGGTCTCGCCGTGCTGGTGGCCCTCTTCAAGCTCGGCGTCGCGGCCCGTATCGATATCCTGTTCTATCGGGGTCTCGTGCTGTGTGCGGTGGCCCTGCTGCTCACCGTGGCTGCCATGGCGTATGTGGGCCACGCCACGCGCCGCGCCTCGCTGCGCGACGCCATCGCGGCGGGCTTTCTGTCGCTCGGCATCAATCTGAGCGCGCTGGTCGTCGCGCCCGTCACGGTCGACCGCTCGCTCAGTGTGTTCATCCTGGGGCACATGGCGCGCCACGAGGGCGAGAGCTTCACCACCGAGCAGATCGACGCCGCCCTGCGCGACGTCTACCTCGGCCAGTTTCACCAGGGCGAGCGGCGTTTGCAGGAGCAGCTGAAGACCGGCAACGTGCGGCGGACCGGCGACGGCTACACCATCTCCCCGCAGGGTCTCGCCTTCATTTCGACGGCGCGCCTGATCGGCTGGATGTTCGACGTCGACCCGCGCTTCGTCGACGGCCCCCGGCGGCCGTACCTCTCGCGGCTCGGCTGCTCCGAGCCCGGCGCCGCCGCCTGCCGGCACGACTGAGCCCCGCTGCGCTCCCCCTCTCTCCGCCTGCCGGGAGCCCCGCCGGCGCGAACCGTCAATCTCGGTTAATCGCCGGTAAAGGTTATTGAGAGATGATCGCGCATCTGCCGGGGGTACGAGTCATGGTATCGGTGCGCGCCAGGTCGTCGACGTCCGAGGGTCAGCTTTCCGCCTTCCGCTTCATGTCGGTCGACGCGACGCGGCTGCGCTACCTCGACAGCGGTGCCGGAACGCCCGTGGTTCTGCTGCACGGCAACGGCAGCATGATCGAGGACTTCGTCTCCAGCGGCATCATGGACACCCCCGGCTATCGGTTCGTCGTCTTCGACCGGCCGGGCTTCGGCTACAGCGAGCGGCCGCGCGACCGCTACTGGGGCCCGATGGAGCAGGCGCGCCTCCTGCTCGCGGCGCTCGGGCGGCTCGGCGTCGAGCGGCCGATCGTCGTCGGCCACTCCTGGGGATCGCTGGTGGCGCTGTCTATGGCGCTCGACGACCCCGAGGACGTGTCGGGGCTGGTGCTCATGTCGGGCTACTACTATCCGGTGCCGCGCACCGATATGGGGGTCACCGGGGCCTTTCCGCTCACCCATGCCGTGCTGCGCCATCCCCTGGTCCGCCGCATGATGGCGCCGGGCACGCTGCGGCGCGTGTTTGCGCCGTGCGAGGTGCCCGAGCGATTCATACGGGCCTACCCGATGCCGCTCGCCATGCGGGCCTCGCAGATGCGCACGGTCGACGAAGAGGCCGACATGCTCATCGACGCCGCCCGGGAGCTGTCGCCGCGCTATCGCGAGCTTCGCGTGCCGGTGCGCATCGTCGCCGGCGAGGATGATCTCATCGTCGATACCGAGAAGCACTCCCGGCGGCTGCACCTGGAGCTGGCCCAGAGCAGCTTCCACCGCATCGCGCATTGCGGGCATATGGTGCACCACGCGGCGCCCGGGGTGGTGATGGCGGCGATCGCCGCCATCGCCGGTGCGCGCGAAAGCAGGACGGCGCGCCACGCGCTGCCGCTACCGCTGCCGCGCAACTGGCTCCACATCGGCGAGAGTCTCGCCGCCTGAGCCGCCGGCCTGGGCCACGGCACTGGGCGGCGCCTGCATGCGCGCGCCGGTGTGTGCTTTCGAACACGCCGATTCACAAGGTCGCGAGCCCACCTGCCGCATCTCGCCGGCGGGCCTTATATCGCTGCAACGCAACATGAAATGAGCTCGCAGGATTCTCCATGCTTCTTCTGCCGCTTTCCCGCGCACGTCTGCTGCGCGTCACGGTACTGTCATGCCTGGGAATTGTGCTGGCTGCCTGCGATCGGGGCCAGTCGCAGACCCCGCAGGCCGCACCGCCCCCGCCGCAGGTGACCGTGGCGCGGCCCGTGGCGAAGTCCGTCGTGAGCCAGGACGAGTACGTCGGCCGCTTCGTTGCCGTCGATTCCATCGAGGTGCGCGCCCGCGTCTCGGGGTATCTCGCCGCCGTGCATTTCAAGGACGGCCAGACGGTCAAGCAGGGCGACCTGCTCTTCACCATCGACCGGCGGCCGTTCCAGGCCACGCTCGACCAGGCCCGTGGTGCACTTGCGCAGGCGAAGGCCAATCTGGCCTATGCGACGAGCGATCTCGAGCGCGCCCAGCCGCTGGTGGGATCGAGCGTGATCAGCCGTCAGACCTTCGACCAGCGCATTCAGGCCAAGAAGGTGGCGGAGGCGAACGTGGCGGCGCAGGAGGCGGCCGTGCGGCAGGCCGAGCTCGACCTCGAGTTCACCGAGCTGCGCGCCCCGGTGTCGGGCCGCATCGGCGACCGGCGCGTGTCGCCCGGCAACCTGGTGACCGGCGGTACCACCGGCAACACGACACTGCTGGCGACGATCCAGTCCACCGACCCGATCCGCTTCGAGTTCACCATGGATGAGGCCTCCTACCTGCGCTACGTGCGCATGGCCGGCACGGCGCGCGACCTTGCCAACGACGGCGGCAGGGTGCCGGTGAAGGTCAAGCTGCTCGACGAGAGCACCTTCGCGCACGAGGGCCGGCTCGACTTCGTCGACAACGCCATCGACCGCTCCTCAGGCACCATCCGCGGGCGTGCCGAGCTCCGCAACCCAGACGGCACGCTGACGCCCGGCATGTTCGGCCGGGTGCAGGTGGCGTCCGGCCCGCCGAGCGAGGCGCTGCTGCTGCCCGATGCCGCGATCGGCACGGAGCAGGTGAACAAGTTCGTTCTCGTGGTGGACGACCAGAACGTGGCCCGCGCCAAGTACGTGACGCTGGGCGCCCTCGTGGACGGCATGCGCGTCGTCGCCTCGGGCCTGTCGCCCGACGACCGCGTGGTGGTCAACGGCCTGATGCGGGCGCGCCCGGGCATGAAGGTCAATCCGCAGAGCACCACGGCGGAGGCTGCTGTCGGCGGGGCACGCTCCGCCACCAACTGATCGGATGGCTCGGCCATGCGCATCTCGCACTTCTTCATCGACCGGCCGATCTTCGCGGCGGTCGTCTCCGTCGTGTTCGTGATTCTCGGCGCGGTCTCGTTCGGACGCCTGCCGGTCGCGCAGTATCCCGAAATCGCGCCGCCGGTCGTCAACGTCACCGGTCAGTATCCGGGCGCCAGCGCCGAGGTCGTTGCCAACACGGTGGTGGCGCCGCTCGAGCAGCAGATCAACGGCGTCGAGAACATGCTCTACATCTCGTCGAACTCGACGGGCGACGGGCGCTTCACCATCTCGGTCACCTTCGAGCTCGGCACCAACCTCGACATCGCCCAGGTGCAGGTGCAGAACCGCGTCGCCATCGCCCAGCCGCGGCTGCCGGCGGACGTGCGCAACATCGGCGTCACCGTCAACAAGGCCTCGCCCGACCTGATGCTGGTCGTGCATCTCTACTCGCCCGACAAGTCGCGCGACACGCTGTTCATCTCCAACTACGCCAACGTGCAGGTGACGGACGTGCTCGCTCGCATCGACGGCGTCGGCTCCATCACCGTGTTCGGCAGCCGCGACTACTCCATGCGCGTCTGGCTCGACCCCGACCGGCTGCAGTCGCTGGGACTGACGGCGGGCGACGTCGTCACCGCGCTGCAGGGCCAGAACGTGCAGGTGGCCTCCGGCGTGCTCAATCAGCCGCCGGTGTCGCAGCCCGGCGCCTTCCAGATCTCGGTGCAGACGCTCGGCCGGCTGGTCGACCCCAAGGACTTCGCCGACATCGTCGTCAAGCAGACCGAGAACGCCGTGGTGCGCATCAAGGACGTGGGCAAGGTCGATCTGGCCGCCCTCGACTACACCACCAACTCCTATCTCGACCAGGACCCCGCGATCGGCATCGGCATCTTCCAGCGGCCGGGCTCGAACGCGCTCGCCGCGGCCAAGCAGGTGCAGGCGGCCATGGAGCAGCTCTCCAGGAGCTTTCCGCCCGGCCTGCAATACAGCGTCGTCTACAATCCGACGCAGTTCATCCAGCAGTCGGTCGACGCCGTCACCGAGACCATCGGCGAGGCGGTGATCCTCGTGGTGGCGGTGGTGATCCTGTTCCTGCAGACCTGGCGGGCGGCCATCATCCCGCTGGTTGCCATCCCGGTGTCGCTCGTCGGCACCTTCTTCGCGATGGCGCTGTTCGGCTTCTCGATCAACAACCTGTCGCTGTTCGGGCTGGTGCTGGCGATCGGCATCGTGGTCGACGACGCCATCGTCGTGGTCGAGAACGTGGAGCGCAACATCGCCGCCGGCCTGTCGCCGCGCGAGGCCGCGAGGAAGAGCATGGACGAGGTGGGCTCGGCGCTCATCGCCATCGCCCTCGTGCTCACGGCCGTGTTCGTGCCGTCGGCGTTCATCACCGGCATCTCAGGGCAGTTCTACCGCCAGTTCGCGCTCACCATCGCCGGGGCGACGATCATCTCGCTCGTCGTCTCGCTCACGCTCTCGCCCGCCATGTGTGCGCTGCTGCTCAAGCCGCATACGGCCGTGCACGGGGGGCCATTGTGGGCCCGGCCGATCCACCTCTTCTTCGGCCTCTTCAACCGCGGATTCGATGCCGTGGCGAGAGGCTACGGCCGGCTCGCCGGGCGGGTGGTACGCATCGCCGCGATCATGCTGGTGGCCTACGTGGCGCTCCTGGGCTACGGCCTCAACGAGTTCCGCAAGACGCCGGCGGGCTTCATCCCCAACCAGGATGTGGGCTACCTGATCGGTGTCACGCAGCTTCCGGCTGGCGCCTCGCTCGCCCGCACCGACGAGGTCAACCGCCGCGTCGCCGAGATTGCCCTGAAGGTGCCGGGCGTGGCGCATGCGGTGAATATCGTCGGCTTCTCGGGCGCTACCTTCACCAACGCTCCCAACTCGGGCGCGGTGTTCATCGTGCTCGAGCCGTTCGAAAAGCGTGCCGGCGATCCCGCCAAGTCGGCCGCCGCCATCCAGGGCGCGCTGTTCCAGCGCCTCTCCGTCATCCAGGAGGGGCTGGTGCTCGTGGTGGCGCCGCCGCCGGTGCGCGGCATCGGCAACGCCGGCGGCGTGCGCATGATGATCCAGGACCGCGCCGGGCGCGGCTCGCAGGAGCTCTACGCCGCCACCATGGCGATGATGCAGGCAGCCGCACGCACGCCGGGGCTCACGCAGGTGTTCTCGCTGTTCGAGACCTCGACGCCGCAGCTCTATCTCGACATCGACCGCACCAAGGCGCAGATGCTGGGCGTCAACGTGCCGGACGTGTTCGCGGCGCTGCAGACCTACCTCGGCTCCACCTACGTCAACGACTTCAACCTGCTGGGGCGCACGTTCCGCGTGACCGCGCAGGCCGACGCACCCTACCGGCTCGACACCAAGGACGTGCTCAAGATCCGGGTGCGCAACAGCCGCGGCGATACCGTGCCGCTCGGCTCCTTCACCACCGTGCGCGACATCTCGGGGCCCTATCGCGTGCCGCGCCACAACCTCTACCCGGCGGCCGAGCTCGATGCCTCCACGCTGCCGGGCTTCTCGCAGGGCCAGGCCATCGATGCGCTGGAGAAGCTGGCCGCCCGGACGCTGCCCAACGGCATCAGCTATGAATGGACCACGCTGGCCTTCCAGCAGATCCGCGCCGGCAGCACCGCCGTCTTCGCTTTCATGCTGGCGGTCGCCTTCGTGTTCCTGGTGCTGGCCGCCCAGTACGAGAGCCTGACCTTGCCGCTGGCCGTCATCCTGATCGTGCCGATGTGCCTCATCGCGGCCATCACCGGCGTCATCCTGCGCGGGCAGGACAACAACATCCTCACCCAGGTCGGCTTCGTCGTGCTGATCGGCCTCGCCGCCAAGAACGCCATCCTGATCGTCGAGTTCGCCAAACGGCTGGAGGACGAGGGCCGCGACCGCTGGGCCGCCGCCGCCGAGGCCGCCAGGCTGAGGCTCAGGCCCATCGTGATGACGTCGCTGGCCTTCGTCCTGGGCGTGGTGCCGCTGGTGTGGGCGATCGGCGCCGGCGCGGAGCTCAGGCAGGCCCTGGGCACGGCGGTTTTCGCAGGCATGATCGGCGTGACGGTGTTCGGCCTCCTCTTCACGCCGGTGTTCTACGTGGTGTGCCGGGCGCTGGCCGGGTCGTTGTCGCGCGCACGGACGGTGCCGGTGCGAAGCCAGCAGCCGGCGGAGTAGGCTGCGGCGTCAGCGGCATCGGCGTTGCTTGCGTGCCGACGGCGACCGGGCGCATCGTGTCGGCGGCCGAGACCAGGAGGGCCCCATGAGCCGCATCACCGGATACCACGCACACGTCTATTTCGACGAGCCCACCCGCGAGCGCGCGCGGCAGCTGTGCGAGGCGGCGGGCCGGACCTTTCCCGTCACCGTCGGCCGCATGCACGACAAGCCCGTCGGGCCGCATCCGCGCGGCAGCTGCCAGCTGGCCTTCGGCAGCGAGCTGTTCGCGGACGTGATCCCATGGCTCATCGTCAACCGCAAAGGGCTCACCGTCTTCGTCCATGCCGAGAGCGGCGACGCGCTCGAGGACCACACCGAGCACGTGCTGTGGCTCGGGGCGTCCGAGGCCCTGAACCTCGCCGCGCTGACGAAATAGCGGAAAGCGGCCATGAGCGGGCGGCAGCTGCATCTCGGTGCCTTCATGCGGCCGGTGAGCATCCACACCGGCGCCTGGCGCTATCCCGGCGCCTTCCCCGATGCCAACTTCAACCTCGCGCACCTGCGGCGCTTCGCCGAGACGCTGGAGCGCGGCCGGTTCGACGCCTTTTTCATGGCCGACCACCTGGCCGTTCTCAACATGCCGATCGAGGCGCTCAAGCGCAGCCACACGGTGACCTCGTTCGAGCCGTTCACGCTGCTCTCGGCGCTCGCCATGGTTACCCGG
>DASRDL010000305.1:0-3596 GCA_035652635.1 Hyphomicrobiaceae bacterium
CGGTCGAAGCGGACCGGCTGCGGGCCCTCGGCCGGCGGATCGGCGGTCGCCAGGCGATAGAGCGGCGGGGCGACGAGCGCGTGCATCACCTCGCGACTGGCGGCAATCGGATAGCGCGACAGCGTGACGAGGTTGTGCACGTCGGCCACGCCGTGGCCCTTGGGGCCGGAGCTGGCAACCCGCGCATAGTCCGCATAGCGCGTGCCGGCGAGCAGTCGGTCGAGGGCGAGCAGGGCGCGCTCCTCCCGGCCCGCAATGTGCTGGCCGTTGACCTCCTGCAGGCACAGAATGTCGGCCTCCAGGCGCTCCAACGCCGGCCTCAGCACCTGCGCCCGCGTCTCCAGCGGCACCGCGGCCTTGGGCGGCAGGTCGAGGCTTTCGAGATTGAAGGTGGCTAGCCGCATGACCTCGCCCTTTCGCCGGCGCCACAATAGCCCCGACCTCGCTCCATCCTTTGATCGTGGTCAATGGCCGCAGGGCAGGGCGCTGACTTTGTTGGCCGGGCCCTCCCGAATCAACCACCGGAGGAAAGGTTGAGCTCAGAGCCGATGCTGACGGGCAGGACGGAGAACGGGCGCGTGGAGTTCGAGGCCACGGGCGCCTGGACGGCCGCTCACGCCCACCGGCTCGAGTCGCTGGTGGAGCGCATGGCGACGGCGCCGGCGCCGGCGAGGGCTGCGAAGATCGACATGCGCGGCATCAGCGCGTTCGACACCTACGGCGCCTGGCTGCTCGAGCGCCTGACGCGCGCCTGGAGCAGCCGCGGGCAGGAGCTCACCGTCACGGCCCTGCCGGAGCGCTACCGGGGCCTCTACGAGGAGGTGCACCAGTCCAATCGCCAGGCCGGGGCGCCACCCGGGCGGCCCAACCGCCTGCTGGCGGCGCTGGACGCCGTGGGGCGCACGGTGGCGGGCCTGGGGCACGACCTCGTCGTCTTCGTCAACATGCTGGGGGCGCTCGGCGAAGCGCTGGTGAATGCCATCCTGCGGCCGCGCACCTTCAGGCTCACCTCCGCCGTGCATCACCTCGACCGGGTCGGCTGGCAGGCCGTTCCCATCATCGCCCTCATCACCTTCCTGATCGGCGGCATCATCGCCCAGCAGGGCTTCTTCCACTTCCGCAAGTTCGGCGCCGATGAGTACGTCGTCGACATGGTCGGCATCCTGGTGCTGCGCGAGATCGGGGTGCTGATCGTCGCCATCATGGTGGCGGGCCGCTCGGGCAGCTCCTACACCGCCGAGCTCGGCTCCATGAAGATGCGCGAGGAGATCGACGCCCTGCGCACCATGGGGCTCGACCCCGTCGCCGTGCTGATCCTGCCGCGTGTGCTCGCGCTCGTCGTCGCCCTGCCGCTGCTGGCGTTCCTGGGCGCCATGGCGGCCCTCTACGGCGGCGGCCTGGTGGCGTGGGTGTACGGCGGCATGAGCCCGGAGATCTTCGTAGCCCGCCTCAGGGAAGCGATCTCCGTCACCCACTTCAAGGTCGGCATGATCAAGGCGCCGTTCATGGCGCTCGCCATCGGCATCGTCGCCTGCTCGGAGGGGCTGCTGGTCAAGGGCAGCGCCGAGTCGCTCGGCGCGCAGACCACCACCTCCGTGGTCAAGTCGATCTTCCTCGTCATCGTGCTCGACGGCCTGTTCGCCGTGTTCTTCGCCTCGATCGGGATGTGAGACGGCCCATGCTTTCCCCGCCCGCGATCCGCATCTGCGACCTCGTCGTCGGCTTCGGCGACCGTCTGGTGCTCGACCACCTCTCCCTCGAGGTGCGCGCGGGCGAGATTCTGGGCTTCGTCGGGGCATCGGGCAGCGGCAAGTCGGTGCTGTTGCGCACCATCATCGGCCTCCTGCCCAGGCGCCGGGGCGCGATCGAGGTGCTGGGCGTCGATCTCGCCGCGGCCGGCGATGCCGCCCGGCGCGCCATCGAGCGGCGCTGGGGCGTGCTGTTCCAGCAGGGTGCGCTGTTCTCCTCGCTGACCGCGCTGCAGAACGTGCAGTTCCCGATGCGCGAGCACCTGCGGCTTTCGGAGCGCCTGATGCGCGAGGTCGCGCTCGCCAAGCTGGAGATGGTGGGCCTCGACGCGGAGGACGGCGACAAGTTTCCTGCCGAGCTGTCGGGCGGCATGACCAAGCGCGTGGCGCTCGCCCGCGCGCTCGCCCTCGATCCCGAGATCGTGTTCCTCGACGAGCCCACATCGGGTCTCGATCCGATCGCCGCCGGCGACTTCGACGACCTGATCAGGACGCTGCAGCAGACGCTGGGACTCACCGTGTTCATGGTCACGCACGATCTCGACAGCCTTTCCACCGTGTGCGACCGGGTTGCCGCCCTGGTGGACGGCCGGGTGATCGCCACCGGGCCGGTATCCGACCTCGCCCGGTCCACCCACCCGTGGATGAGTGCCTACTTCGCGGGCCGGCGCGCCCGCGCCAGGCCCGGCGAGGCCGTGCAGAGGTCAACGAGGACAAGCTGATGGAAATCCGCGCGCGCTACGTCCGGATGGGCGCCTTCACGCTGGCCGTGATCGCAGCCGGCTTCGCCTTCGTCTACTGGCTCCAGAACGTCGGCGGCCTCGGCGAGCGCGCCTTCTACCGCATCCGCTTCGAGAGCTCGGTGGCGGGGCTGCTCGTGGGATCGGGCGTGCTCTTCAACGGCATCAGGGTCGGCGAGGTGACGTCCCTCGAGCTCGACGCCGCCAACCCTCGGCGCGTGCAGGCGACGATCGCGGTCGAAAAGCGCACGCCCGTGCGCGCCGACACGGCGGTCGGCATCGACTTCCAGGGGCTGATGGGCTCGCCCGTCATCGCCCTCACCGGCGGCACGTCGGCGGCGCCGCTCGCCTCGCCCAAGGGCGAGACGCCGCTCCTCGTCGCGGACCCCGCTGCCGGCAAGAGCATGTCGCAGGCGGCACGCGAGGTGCTGCAGCGGCTGGATACGGTGGTGGCCGAGAACGCGCAGCCGCTGCGCAGCATGATCGCCAACCTCGACACCTTTTCCGGCGCGCTCGCGCGCAACTCCAATCGCCTGGACGGCATCGTCGCCGGGCTCGAGCGCATGACCGGCGGCGCGGCGGGCAAGGCGCGGGCTGCGGTCTACGACCTGACCGTGCCCGCCGCCTTCCCGCAGGCCGAGAAGGTCGTGGACGGGCAGCTCGTCGTGCCCGATCCCACCGCGCTCGCCATGCTCGATTCGGAGAGAATCCTGGTCAGGTCCGACACGGGTGCGGCCCAATCCGTCGCCGATGCGCAGTGGAGCGACGCCGTGCCGAGGATGCTGCAGATGAAGGTGATCCGCGCCTTCGAGAACGCCGGCACCTTCGCCGCCGTGAGCCGGCCCGTGGAGGGGCTGACGGGCGACTATCAGCTGCTGATCGACATCCGCCGCTTCCAGCTCGGGCCCGGTGCGGCGCCGGCGGGCGAGGTGGAGTTCGCAGCCAAGGTGGTGGACGCCTCAGGCCGCATCCTCGACACGCGCATCTTTCGCGCCGCCGAGCCCGCCCAGTCGACCGCAGCGCCCGCGGCCACCGCTGCCCTCGACCGGGCCTTCGGCAAGGCCGCCATCGAGCTCGTGACCTGGACCACCCGCACCGTCGCCGACCG
>DASRDL010000306.1:0-3784 GCA_035652635.1 Hyphomicrobiaceae bacterium
CTGATCTGCGAGCCCAGAAGACGGGCGGCGCCGATGATGCCGACGGCGATCAGGGCGGCGATGAGGCCATACTCGATGGCCGTCGCACCCGACTCGTCCTTCACGAAACGCACGACATGGTTCTGCATGACAACTCTCCCAACTAACACGAGACTAGCGCAGTAGTTCATCCTGAGGGCACTAGCCCCGTGTGGCTGAACTGCTGGCACGCTATCGGAGTTGGATTAGGCCAAGGTTAAAATCGGGCCGCCGTGCCGAGGAGAGTGGAGTCATGCCAAAGATTCCACTAACGGCTTCAAGGCTGCGGCTCGATTTTCCGGGCGGCCGGGTGGCGAGGAGAGGCGCCCGGGTGCCGTCGTCGCGCAGCCGCATCCTGCCGCCGACTGGCTTAATGATGCTTTAACTCGGAGGGTGAAGATTGGCCCCAGCCGCGGGCGGCTGGGCGGGTTCCTGCGCTGCGGCGGGGATCGACATGAGGGTGCCTTCCGCAAGAGTAGTCCTGTTCAACGCGGCGGCGGTGCTGGTTGCCGTGGCCGCCGTCGTCGCGGTCGTGCGCTCCTATCTCGTGTCGTCGGCGGCTACGCCGTGCAGCGCGCGCTACCTCACCAGCATGACCTTTCCGCTCGAGCGCAACGGCGTGATGCTCACCGCCACCGACATACAGGCCCGCGCGAGCGGCGGCGATGCGACCCTCACCGACAGCCTCGAGATCGTCCGCCTCGAAGGTGCACCGGTGCCGGTGATGCGCGTCAATTTGCCCAAGGGCGGGATGAGCTTCGCCTGGCAGCCGCGGTCGATGCGTGGCCAGGCCGCGGTGTGCCTCGGCTACAGGCTCCAGCTGCCGGCCGACTTCGACTTCGGTCTCGGTGGCGACCTGCCGGGCCTCGCCGGCCAGGCGGACCATGAGGGCGACCGCTTTCTGGTGCAGCCGACGTGGGCCCAGGGCGGCGCGCTGACCGCCACCAGCCGGACAACGCTCGGCGGCAAGGCCGACACCCAGGTGTTGGACGGCGACGGCTCGGCGATCCCTCGCGGTCGGTGGGTGAGTGTGGAGCAGGAGATCGTGCTGAACGCTCCCGACCAGAGGAACGGGCTCCTGCGCGTGTGGCTCGACGGCCGTCTGGCCCTGGAGCAGGCCGACCTTGCATTCCGCGCCACGGCCGACGTCGGCGTGGCCGGCGTCGCCGCCGACGTCCGCCGGAACGATACGGCCTCGGCGCGGTCGGAACCTGACGCGCGCGTGCTCCTCTCGCCCTTCGAGGTCCGCTGGAGGTAGCCGGCAGCGGCTCGCCCCAGCCCGGCCGACCGCCGTGCGATTGGGCCGTCGCCGCTGGCCGCACTGCCGCCGCCTGCGCTGCGCCGCCTCTCTCCCCGACCTTGCATCGATTGCTGAACCGGCCGCGCGCGTCGCGTGCGCCGGTGGATCCATCGCGGCGACGCGCCGCGCTCGCTCGCGCCGGGATCGGTCATGGTTTCGCAATCGTCAATACTCGACAGTGCATTTTAGAAAAACTCGTGTAAAACTCGAATATTATTCTAAGTAAAAATGCCGATCGGCGCATATTTTCTTCACAAATCCGAAATGACCGCTGGGATATTTTGCGCAAGCTGCCGGAATACTTTGGAGGAGAACATGTCTGCGTCACCCAAGCTTGCCGGGGCCAGCGCGCATTTTGGCCCGGCGCGCCGCCTTTGGAGCGGGCCGCGCGCAGTGTTCGGGCGTTTGCGCCGGGAGGAGTCGGGCTCCGTGGCGATGCTGTTCGGGCTCTCGCTCATCCCGCTGGTCGCCATCATCGGCCTGGCGGTCGACTTCGGCCGTGTCTATAGCGTGCGTGCCCAGACGCAGTCGGCGCTCGACGCGGCGGCTCTGGCGGCGGCCCGGGTGGCCCAGGTGTCGACCACCGACATCGTCAACAAGGCCGCCGCGGCGGCGACCGCCTACTTCAATCAGGCCAAGCCCAAGGACGTGGTGACGTCCACGCTGCAGTTCTCGCCCAATGCCGACAACACGGCGTTCACGGTGACGGCCAACTCCTGGGTCAGGACGCCGTTCTTGAGCGTCCTCAAGATGTTGACGCTGCAGGGCTCCCAGCCCGGCGCTCCGGCCGGATGCCAGGGCAACGGCTTCGGCTGCGTCAGCATGACCACCACGGCCACGGCTGCGCTGTGCCCCAGCGCCGCCTGCACCAGCAGCGGCAGTGGCGGCAGCAACGTCGAAGTGGCGCTCATGCTCGACGTCACGGGCTCCATGTGCAGCCCCTGCTCCAAGATCGATGCAGCCAAGACGGCTGCCAAGGACCTGATCGACATCGTGGTCTGGGACGATCAGACGGATTACTACTCGCGGGTGGCGATCGCTCCGTTCGCAGAGGCCGTCAACGTCGGGACGACGCTGGCGCCCCTGGTGCGCGGCACGGTGACCAACAACACCTCGTCCAGCCCGCAGACCTTCACCACCACGGCAGTGCTCAACGATCCGACCAATCAACCCACCAAGAAGTGGATCAAGTACTCGAAGGCCAGTGGCAGTGGCACCAACACTTGGCAGATCTCGTCCAAGTGCGTGACCGAGCGCATCGGCAATGATGCCTACACCGATGCGGCGCCTGCCGGCACCTCCACCTACGTCGGCAAGGGCTACTTCGGCACCGATGCAGATACCTCATGCGGCGTCGCCAACCACAGCGATGAGGCGGTCAACCGCATCCTGCCCCTGTCGCGCGACAAGACCGCGCTCAAGGCGCACATCGACAAGATGGAGACGTCGGGCTCGACCGCCGGCCATCTCGGCACCGCCTGGGCGTGGTACCTGATCTCGCCCAAGTGGAACAGCGTGCTGAGCCAGGCCTTCCCGACCGCTTATGCCGCGGGGCCGTACAGCGATCTGACCACGTACAACACCAGGGGCCAGCCCAAGCTGCGCAAGATCGCCGTGCTGATGACCGACGGTGAGTACAACATCAACTACTGCAAGGGCGTGGAAGCGCTCAACTCCGATCAGTCGCCGGACATCAAGTGCAACTCGGAGAACGGCAAGTCGCTGACCCAGGCCACGAGCCTGTGCACCGGCATGAAGAACGCGAAGATCGAGGTGTTCACGGTGGGCTTCCAGGTGACCTCCGCCTCGAAGACGTTCCTCACCAACTGCGCGACCGACGCGAGTCACTACTACGATGCCACCACAGAGGTTGCGCTGCAGGCGGCGTTCCGCGACATCGCCCTCAAGATCGCAACGCTGCGCCTGACGAACTGACGGCTCTCGCTTCGCGAGCTCATGCGCAAGTGCCGCACCGGAGGCGCCCGCCGCCTCCGGTGCGGCGTCTTTGAGCGCACCGATGGCGGCGATATAGTGCCGCCGAGCAGCGCCCGGGGGCGCGCACGGAGGGCTCCGCAGACATGCAGGCAACCCGGCCCTACTGGTGGGATGAGGCGCCGCCCGTCGACCTGCCAGCGGTTGCCGTGCGCGGCGGCTGCGATGTAGCCATCGTGGGCGCCGGCTACACCGGTCTCAGCGCCGCTCTGACGCTCGCCCGCGCCGGCCGCACGGTGCAGGTGTTCGACCGTCAGCGGCCGGGCGAGGGAGCTTCCACCCGCAACGGCGGCATCGCCAGCGGCAACCTGCGCCCCGGCTACCGGCAGATGGTGGCCAGGTTCGGCGCGGCACGCGCCGATGCCATCCAGGCCGAGGCCAAGGCCGCGCGCGAGGATCTGGCGCGCTTCGTGCGCGAGGAGGGCATCGACTGCGACTTCCGGCTGACCGGTCGCTTCACCGGTGCCGCCAGGC
>DASRDL010000307.1:0-4511 GCA_035652635.1 Hyphomicrobiaceae bacterium
CTGGCCGATCCCCGCGCCCGCTCCTTCACGGCCTCGGCATCGCCGAGCAGGACGTCGCGGATGTCGCGGACGCCGGCACGGATGCCGCCCGAATAGTCGTTGCGCCGGAATGCCGGCAGGATGGCATTCTCGATGATGAGCTTGGTCATGAGGTCGGTGAGCTGCGGCTCGAGCCCGCGACCTACCTCGATGCGCACCTTGCGCTCGTTGGGGGCGACGATCAGGATCACGCCGTTGTCCTTGCCCTTCTGACCGAGCTGCCAGAAGCGCCCCAGCCGGTAGCCGAAGTCCTCGATCGGATAGCCCTGCAGCGAGCGGGTGGTGAAGACCACGAGCTGATCGGTGGACTTGGCCTCGAGCGCCTTGAGATCCTGGGCAATGGCCGTCAGGTCCTCGGCCTTGAGCAGTCCGGCCTCGTCGACGATGCGGCCGCTGAGGGGCGGAAACTTCGGCTGCGCGGCAGCGGACGACACGCTGAAGAGGGCCGCCAGCCAAAGGCCGGCAGCCAGCGCCACGAGCCCCGCCAGCACGCGGCTCCGACTTGGCTCTCTGCGCATGTGCGCTGCTTGCATCCTTGCTCTTGTGGCGCCACCGAAGGGAACGCCGCCCCCGAGCGAGACTAACAGCTCGGGCCGCAGCCATCGCAGACGAATCTGGGTCTCCGCTGACGCAGGTCTACGCATGCCCGCCGGCGCTGTCATGCCGGCCGCGGGCGCAGCCCCGGAGAGCCGGCACCCAGGGGCGGCAACCCGGCCGACGGCGCAGCCCGAGAGCCGGCACTCGAGGGCGGTAATGCGCACGCCGCCCCGGCACCCGGACCTTTTGGCCGCGCGCAAGTCTGGGATGCCCTTGGGCCACACCGGGGCGTCGGAAACCGCACCCCGCCCCCTTGCGCGCTGTCGTGCCAACGCCCATATGACTGACCAGTCAGTCACCGACGAACGAGACGACAGCCGTGGCCCAGTCCTCGCGCATGAGCGCCCGGAGCCCTAAGCGCAATCCGCCGGGGAGGTCCGGCGGCACGAAAGCGGCCCAGGTCCAGCACAAGCCGGCCCGGGACGATGTCCCCACCGCCTCCCCGCCCGAAGATGCGTCGGGGTCTTCCCGCCACGGTGCGCACAAGCCCGTCACCGGCACCCGCCATAAGCCCGGCCCCTCGCGCAAGGTGCCGGCCGAGGCTCGCCGGCAGGCGATCCTGGCCGCGGCCCTGTCGGTGTTCGCCGAGCGCGGCTTCGAGGCCGCCAGGCTCGACGACGTCGCCGCCCGGGCCGGCGTCGCCAAGGGCACCCTCTACCTCTACTTCCGCGACAAGGAGGCGCTGTTCGAGGCGCTGGTGCAGAACGCCGTCTCGCCGCTGCTCGCCGAGATGAGCCGGCTCGCAGGTGCACCCGAGGTGTCGCCGGCCCAGGCGCTCGAGGCCTTCTTCGCCCTCTTCCAGAGGGAGGTGCTGGGCACCGAGCGCAAGCTGCTCTTGCGCCTCATCATCACCGAGGGCCCGCGCTTCCCGGCCATTGCCGAGCTCTACTATCGCGAGGTCGTCTCCAGGGGGCTCACCCTGATGCGGGGGCTGGCGGCGCGCGCCGCTGCCGACGGCACCTTCGCCACCGACGCGCCCGCCCGCTTCCCCCAGCTCGTCATCGCTCCGCTGCTGGTGGCGCTCGTCTGGGACAGTCTGTTCGCCAACATCGATCCGCTCGACGTGGGCGGACTGATCGAAGCGCACCGCCAGGTACTGGCAGGCGGAAAAAGGAGAGCCTCGTGATGACACCCGTGCACAAGGCCGCCCGCGCGCGCCTCCTCGCCATCGGCGCCACCGCGGCCGTGGCGCTCGCGCTCGCCGCCTACGCCTATACCCGGCACGAGGCCGCCGCCCTGCGCTTCGAAGGTTGGGTCGAGGCCTACTTCATCTTCGTGAGCCCCGACGAGTCGGGGCGCGTCGAGACCCTGTCGGTGCGCGAGGGCGACACCGTGACCGTGGGTGCGCCGCTGTTCGCGCTCGATGCCGACCTGCAGCGGGCCGCCGTCGCCGAGAACGAGGCGGCCCTCGCCAACGCGCGCGTCGCCTTCGACCGCGCCAAGGAGCTGCTCAAGAAGGCAGTCGGCTCGCAGAAGGCCTTCGACGATGCCGAGGCGGCGCTGCGCACGGCCGAGGCGCGGCTCAACTCCGCGCGCACGCGGCTCGACCGGCGCAAGTTGGCGAGCCCCGTCGCCGGCACCGTGCAGGAAATCTACTTCCGCACCGGCGAGATGGTGCAGGCGGGCCGTCCCATCGTGTCGCTGATGCCGCCCGAGAACACCAGGGTGCGCTTCTTCGTGCCGCAGGCGGTGCTGCCGCAGGTGAAGATCGGTGACATCATCAAGGTTGGCTGCGACGGCTGCGCCGCAGGCCTGACCGCGCGCGTGAACTTCATCTCCGCCCAGGCCGAGTTCACGCCGCCCGTGATCTACAGCCTGGAGGAGCGCGCCCGCCTCGTGTTCCGCATCGAGGCGATCCCGGAGCAGCCGCAGGCGCTCCGGGTGGGCCAGCCGGTCTCCGTCTCGCTCGCGCCGGCGAAAGAGGTGAGCCATGCCCAGCGCTGATGCGACGAGGCGCAACGGCTCGCCCTATGCCGTGGAGGTCGAGGGCCTCACCAAGTCGTTCGCCGGCAAGGTGGTGGTTCGCAACCTGTCGATGCGGGTGAGGCGGGGCCAGATCTACGGCTTCCTCGGCCCCAACGGCTCGGGCAAGACCACGACCTTGCGCATGCTGTGCGGGCTGCTCACCCCCGACAGCGGCCGCGGCACGGCGCTGGGTTACGACATCCGCAAGGACAACGAGGAGCTCAAGCGCCACGTCGGCTACATGACGCAGCGTTTCAGCCTCTACCAGGACCTGTCGATCCGCGAGAACCTCGAGTTCGTCGCCCGCGTCTACGGCCTCGCCGACCCGGTCGGGGAGGCGCGCGGCGCCATCGAGCGGCTCGGTCTTCAGGGCCGCGAGCAGCAGCTGGCGGGCGAGCTGTCGGGCGGCTGGAAGCAGCGGCTCGCACTCGGTGCCTGCATCCTGCCGCGCCCCCAGCTGCTGCTGCTCGACGAGCCCACTGCCGGCGTCGACCCCAAGGCACGACGCGAGTTCTGGGCCGAGATCCACAAGCTCGCCGCCGAGGGGCTCACCGTGCTGGTCTCCACCCACTACATGGACGAGGCCGAGCGCTGCCACGAGATCGCCTATATCGCCTACGGCGAGCTGCTGGCGCAGGGCACCATCCCCGAGGTGATCGCCAGCTCTCACCTGCGCACCTACACGGTGAGCGGGCCCGGCGTGCAGTCGCTGTCGGAGAAGCTCCTGGGTGTGCCCGGCATCGACATGGTGGCTCCCTTCGGCAACAGCCTGCATGTCGCCGGCCGCGACGCCGCCGCGCTCGATGCCGCCGTCGCCGGCTTCCGCGACCGACCCGAGCTCGCCTGGAGCCTGTCGGAGCCGTCGCTGGAGGACGTGTTCATCAGCCTCATGATGCGCTCGCAGGACAACTTCCGATGACCTCGCAGGCAGCACCGGCGCGGCCCGGCACGCACGTGCGCTCCGGCGCCCTCACCCGCACCCTGGCCATGATGATCAAGGAGTTCGTGCAGCTGCGCCGCGACCGGCTCACGTTCGCCACCATGATCTTCATCCCCGTCGTGCAGCTCCTGCTGTTCGGCTACGCCATCAACACCACGCCCCGCCACCTGCCCACCGCCGTGCTGGTTCACGAGGAGAACGATCTCACCCGCTCGGTGCTGGCGGCCATATCCAACACCTCCTACTTCTCCCTCACGCGCGTGGTGCGCTCGGAGGCCGAGATGGACCACCTGATGCGCTCGGGCAGCATCCTGTTCGGCATCGAGATTCCGGCGGGCTTCGAGCGCAGCGTGCGGCGCGGCGACCGCCCGGCGCTGCTCGTCGCCGCCGACGCCAGCGATCCGGTGGCCGCCGGCACGGCGCTGGCCTCGCTCGAGGGCACCGTATGGTCCGCCTTGTCGCGCGACCGCGGCCTGCCCGAGACCGTACAGTCGGTGCCGGCCTTCGAGATCCGCCAGCACCGCCGCTACAATCCCGCGGCCGTCACCAGCCTCAACATCGTGCCCGGCCTGCTCGGCACCATCCTCACCATGACCATGCTGATCTTCACCGCGCTCTCCGTCACGCGCGAGATCGAGCGCGGCACTATGGAGAGCCTCCTGTCGATGCCCATCCGCCCGCTCGAGATCATGCTGGGCAAGATCGCGCCCTACATCCTCATCGGCTTCATGCAGGCGGCCCTGATCCTGCTGCTCGCCGTCTTCCTGTTCGCCGTGCCGGTGGCGGGGAGCGTGCTGCTGCTGGCGCTGCTCAGCACCCTCTTCATCGCCACCAACCTGTCGATCGGCTACACCTTCTCCACCATCGCCCAGAACCAGCTGCAGGCGGTGCAGATGTCCTTCATGTTCTTCCTGCCCAACATCCTGCTGTCGGGCTTCATGTTCCCCTACGCCGGCATGCCGGGCTGGGC
>DASRDL010000308.1:0-13255 GCA_035652635.1 Hyphomicrobiaceae bacterium
TGTCGTTGAGACAGATCATCCATGGACCTAGAGTGCGTCCGACAGGGCTGACGGGGTGGCGCTGGACCGAGACTGCACGTGCACGCTCGACGAATGTCTGCCTCCGCGAAAAATGGTGAGGGAGGGCATGCCGCGCGGCCCTGGCGCCGCGCGCATGGGAAGGCTCGGAAGCCGGCTTGCGAGCGCGACCGCTTTGGCACCGACGCGTTGCTGGAGGTCCGCCGCCATGGCGAGTATCAATCGACGTAGGCTCCTGAAAGCGGCCGCCGCGGGCGCAGCCGCCCCCGTCGTCGCGGCGCCGGCCATTGCCCAGACGTCGCCGCAGATCACCTGGCGCATGCCGGTGAGCTGGCCGAAGTCCCTCGACACTCTCTACGGCGGCGCCGAGCTGTTCGCCAAGTACGTCTCGGAAGCGACCGGGGGCAACTTCCAGATCCGGCCCGTGGTGGGGGACGAGCGCATCCCCCCGCTCGAGGTCACCGAGGCGGTCGCCAACGGCACGGTCGAAGCCTGCCACACCGCGCCCTACTACATGTGGGCCAAGGACCCGACGTTTGCCTTCGGCTGTGCCGTGCCGTTCGGCCTCAACGGCCGAATGCAAAATGCCTGGTGGCTGGAGGGCGGCGGCGAGCAGCTGATGAACGCGTTCTATGCCAAGTACAACATCTATGGGCTGCTCGCCGGCAACACCATGGCGCAGATGGGCGGCTGGTTCCGCAAGGAGATCACCACCATCGACAGCCTGAAGGGGATCAAGATGCGCATCGGCGGGTTCGCCGCCGCGGTGATCTCCAAGCTCGGCGTCGTACCCCAGCAGATGGCGGGCGGCGACATCCTGCCGGCGCTGGAGAAGGGCACGATCGACGCCGCCGAGTGGGTCGGTCCGCACGACGACGAGAAGCTCGGCCTGCACAAGGCGGCCAAGTTCTACTACTACCCCGGCTGGTGGGAAGGCGGGGCCATGGTGCACGTGCAGATCAACAAAGAGAAGTGGCAGGAGCTGCCCAAGGAGTACCAGGCCATCCTCAAGGCGGCCGCGGCCCAGGCGCACAACGCGATGGTGGCACGCTACGACGCCCTGAACCCGATCGCGGTCAAGAAGCTCCTGGCCAACGGCACGCAGCTGCGGCCCTTCTCCGAGGCCATCATGGACGCCTGCTTCAAGGCCGCCAACGAGGTCTATGCCGAGATCAGCGCCAAGAACGACGACTTCAGGAAGCACTGGGAGTCGATCAAGGCCTTCCGCGCCGACCAGTACTTGTGGCTGCAGCTGGCCGACAACTCCTACGACAACTACATGCTGATCCAGCAGCGCAAGAAGACCCTGTAGCCGGCGACCGGCCCACGCGCTACTCGTCGCCCTCGCCCAGCGGCGGCAGCGGCTCGATGCCGTCGTCGCCCGCCTCCAGCGGCAGCTCGTCGGGCATCAGGGCGGCGGCGTCGGTCGGCTCCGGCACCGTGAAGTCGGGCGGCAGGTTGCTGTCGAGGAGCCCTGAGCCCTTGAGCTCGGCGAGGCCGGGAAGGTCCTTGATGCTGTCGAGCCCGAAGTGGTCGAGGAACTGGTCGGTGGTGCCGTAGGTGATGGGCCGGCCGGGAGCGCGGCGGCGGCCGCGCGGTCGCACCCAGCCGATCTCCATCAGCACGTCGATGGTGCCCGCCGAGGCGGCCACGCCGCGGATCTCCTCGATCTCCGCGCGCGTAACGGGCTGATGATAGGCGATGATGGCGAGAGTCTCCATGGCGGCCTTGGACAGGCGGCGCTGCTCGGTGGCGTGCCGCTCGAGCAGGTAGGAGAGGTCCTCGGCGGTACGGAACGCCCACTTGCCCGCCACCTTGACGAGGTTGATGCCGCGGCTGGCATAGAAGCCCTTGAGCTCCTCGAGCAGGGCCACGACGTCGTCGTTGGAGCCCAGGTGCGTGCGCAGATACTGCTCGGCCAGCGGCTCGGAAGCGGCAAACAGCAGCGCTTCGAGAATGCGCAGCTGCTCGCGCCGGTCGGCGGAGGGCAACTGGGCGACGTTGGAGGGCAGGCCGCGCCAGCCCTCGTGCGCCAGCACCTCGCCGACATCGGCAACGGGCTCGTCCATCTCCGCCACCCGGCGCCGGCGATCGTCCTCCGGCCCCTGCGGCACGATGGTGAGCTTCGGCGGAAGCATTCCTGTTCCCTTCTTTTTCTGCAGTCTCGCGCTCCCACGCACCTCAACCGACACGCTGCCACGTCGCGCCGTCCTGGCGCCTGCGCACATAGATGGGGGCGAAGGGCTCCGCCTGCGAGATCTCCACCAGGCCCTCGCGCGCCATCTCCAGGGTCGCGCCGAACGAGCTTGCGACCGCCGTGCGCGCCACCTCCGGGCTCGTCAGGTACTGCGCCAAATACCTGCCGAGCTCGACCCACTCGCGCGTACCCTCGGCGGCACCCTCGCCCTGGCCGATGAGGGCCTCCAGCCGCTGCCGCGCGTCCTTGATCGACCACACCGTGCGCCGGTGCACGACATGCACGCGCTTGGCGGCGCGGCTGCGCTGCTCGGCATAGGCCTTGAGCAGGTCGTAGATCGCACCCGTATACTGCCGGATGCGGATGGTGCGCATGCCCTCGGGCATGCCGCGGGCGAAGATGTCGCGCCCCAGCCGCTTGCGGGTCATGAGCGCGGCGGCGGCGTTGCGCATGGCCTCCAGCCGCTTCAAGCGGAAGGCGAGGCGGGCAGCCAGCTCCTCACCCGTCGCCTCCTCCTCGCTGCTCGCCTCGCGCGGCAGCAACAGCCGCGACTTGAGGAAGGCAAGCCACGCCGCCATCACCAGATAGTCGGCAGCAAGCTCGAGCCGCAGCTTGCGCGCCTCGGCGATGAAGGCGAGGTACTGGTTGGCGAGCTCCAGCACGGAAATCTTGGCGAGATCCACCTTCTGCGTGCGGGCGAGCGCCAGGAGCACGTCGAGCGGGCCCTCGAAGCCGTCGAGGCTCACCACCAGCGCGCGGTCGTCGGCCACGGCGTCCTCGGCGGCCTCCCAGGCCTCGAAGCTCGGCTCCGGCGACTCGGCTGTGCTCGGGTTCGTGTCGGCCATGTGAACTCGGGTTCCCGCGGTGGAAAACCTGTGAATCATTTTCAGATTACACTGATTCAGGCCGCGTGGTGCAGCATCTCGGCCAGATACGCTTCCGCCTCTGCAACCTGGAACGGCTGCTGTTGCCCGATTACGGCACGGGCGCGCTCGAAGCGCTCGCGCGCGCGGCCCTCGAGGGGCGGTGCAACCTGGGCTACGGCCGCGCTCTCGGCCAAGTCCCCGCTGCAGGTCAGGACGACATCGGAGCCGGCCGCGAGCACCGCCGCGGCCCGCTCGGCGACGCTGCCGGTCAGCGCCTTCATGGCGAGGTCGTCGCTCATCAGCAGGCCGTCGAAACCGATCGAGCCGCGGATGACGGCGTCCGTGACGCGGCGCGAGATGCTGGCCGGGGCGTCGGCATCGAGAGCGGCGAAGACCACGTGTGCCGTCATGGCGGCCGGCAATGCGGCGAGCCTGCGGAACGGCACCAGATCGGATGCATCCAGCTCGGCGAGCGTCGCCGTGACGACCGGCAGCTCGAAGTGGCTGTCGGCCGTGGCCCGCCCGTGGCCCGGGATGTGCTTCATGATCGGCAGGACGCCTCCGGCCGCCAGGCCTTCCGCCACCGCTGCGCCGAGGGCCGCCACCGTCTGGGGAGACTCGGCGTAGGCGCGGTCGCCGATGACGCCGTGGCTGCCGGGGATGGGCACGTCGAGCAGGGGCGCGCAGTTGGCGTTGATGCCGACCTTGCGCAAGTCGAAGGCCGTCAGCCTTGCCGCGGCGCGCGCCGCCTGCAGCGCCCATGCCGGGTCGGCGGCATAGCTGCGGCCGTAGGCGGCGGCGGCCGGCAGCGCCCGCCAGTGCGGCGGCTTGAGACGCTGCACCCGTCCGCCCTCCTGATCGATGAGCACCAGGATGTCCTCGCCCACCTCATCGCGGGCTGCATTCGTCAGTCGGGAAAGCTGCGCGGGGTCGAGGGCGTTGCGCGCGAACAGGATGATGCCGCACGGGCGCGCCCGCCTGAGCAGCGCTGCCTCCTCGAGAGTGAGATCGGGCCCTGCCAGGCCGGTAATGAAGGCGGACAGCATCTTGGGCTCAGCCCTGCCCGTTTGCGGATGCGGACGGCCCGCCGGACGACGCTCGAGTGCGAGGCTCGCACCCGCTCCGACTGCGGAAAGCACGGCGCGACGCGTGAGCCCGGCGGCGCGGAGCGACATCGACCTCGGATAGGCGCACGGAGCAGCCGCTGCTCAGTAGGCTGTCACCCAGCAGCCGGTGTAGCCGGCGCTCTTGAGCTGGCTGCAAAGGCTCAAGGCCGCCTCGCGCGAGCCCGGCGGGCCGGCGACGGCCCGATACCATACGCCCTTCTCGCCCAGGTTGGCCTCCTGCACGTCGGGTGTCTTGCTGCCCAGCACGTCGCCGTACTTCTGCTGCATGTCGGCAAACACCTTGAGCGCGTCCATGCGCGTCTTCTGCGACGACAGCACGGCAACGTAGCCGCTGCCGCCGCCCGATGGCGTACCGGTGGTGACGGCGGCCTGCCTCGTCGCCTTCGGCACCGCTGCCTTCTCGGGCTTGGCCTTGGCCACGGGCGCTGCGGCGGCGGGGGGAGCCGCGGCCGGCGGTGGTGTGTTGGCTGCGGAGGCAACCTTCACCGGAGGACGCGCGACGTTGGCCGGCGGGGCGGCCTGCGGGGGCAAATCGATGCGGGCCGCGGAAGGCGGTGCCGCCTGGGGCGGCACGCGCGCGCCGACCGGCGCCGGTCGCGGACCGAAATTCTCGAGCGTCACACCGGGCACGGTCACGATGGGCGCCGGCGCTGCTGCGGCTGGCGGGGCGGCAGGTGCCGCGGCCGGAGCGGTAGCGACCACCGGCGGCGACTGCTCGCCCGGATTGATGGGAATGATCCGCACCCGGCGCGGCGCATTGGGATCGTCGCTCGCGCGCTCGTCGGGCCCGCCCGCGCTGGCCGGTGTTGCTGCGGCTGGCGGCGGATTGCTGTCCTCGCCCAGGCGGTTGAGGAGCTTCTTGTCGGTGTGGGGGAAGCCCTTGCCGTCGGCGACCTGCGGCTTCGACTTGGTTGGGCCCTGTGTATCCTTGACGAGGGGGGCGGGCCCGGAGCGGGAGGCAAAGAAGGTCTTGTAAGTGTAGGCCATGCCGCCGCCGAGGCCGATCGCGCCCACCAGCGCGGCGACGATCAGCAAACCGCGGTGACGGGGCGAGGGCGCTTCCTCTTCCTCGCCGTAGGGCTCGTCGAATTCGCCATCGGTCTCGGCATAGCCGCGCTGGGGCGAGCCGAACAGTCCGGCGTCCTGCTGATGCTGGAAGTCGCCGGGATCGGCCTGCGGGGCATATCCCTGGTCGGCCGCGGGCGCGTAGCTGCCCATGTCGTAGCCGCGCGAATCGGCCTGCTGGCCCCACTGCGACGCGGCCGCGTCCTGCGGGTGCCCCGCCGCCGAGCCGAAGCCGTCGAAGTGCGGCTCGGCCGCTTGCGGCTGCTGCTGATAGCCGAAGCTCGGCTCCTGCGCGGGCTGCGGAAAGCGGCTGAACGGCAAGGGCTGCCCGTGCGAGGAGGCCTGCGGGGAATAGTCGTGCCCGGCATCGGCGGCAGACGGCCGACCGAACGGGGGCTGGTGGAGCGGCGCCGACGCCGCGGGAGCGCTGCGCGGATAGCCGGCCGGCTGCGATTGATAGCCATGCCCCGAGGCCGGCTCGGATGGCTGCTGCGGGAAGAAATAGTTGCGTTGCCCGCCACCCTGTTGCCCATAGCCCATCGGCTGCTGCGGCGCCTGCGGCCAGCGCGGGGCAGGCTGCGACACCGGTGTTGCCGTCGTGGGATCTTCCGACGCGGGACGCCGCGGTGGCAGCTTCGTCCCCAGCTGCCCCATCGGACCGTTGCGAGACATGTCCGAGTTCCTTTTGTTGCCCGTTTACTCCCCTCGAATCGCGACTTTATCGCATCTCCTCGGGGGCGAGTACGCCAACAATCGCCAGACCCGAGGCCAAAACCTGTGCATTGGCTCGGATCAGCGCGAGGCGTGCAATGGTCAGAATCCCGTCATCAGGCCGGATAAACCGCAAATGTGGCGATTCATTGCCCTTCGTCCATTGCGCATGAAAAGTTGAAGCCAAATCATAGAGATAGAAGGCGATGCGGTGCGGCTCGTGGGCTCGGCCGGCGCCTTCGATAACATTCGGGAAAGCGGCCAGCTTGCGCATGAGGTCGATCTCACCGGCATCTGTGAGCCTGGAAAGGTCGGCCGAGGCAAGCTCGGGCGAATCAGGCGAAAGGCCGGGGAAAAATTCCTTCACATTGCGGAACACGGACATGGCCCTGGCGTGCGCATACTGAACGTAGAACACCGGGTTGTCCTTGGATTGCTCCAGCACCTTGGCGAGATCGAAGTCCAGCGGTGCATCGTTCTTGCGGTAGAGCATCATGAAGCGCACCGGGTCGCGGCCGACCTCGTCGACCACGTCGCGCAGCGTCACGAACGTGCCGGCCCGTTTGGACATGCGCACGGGCTCGCCGGCCCGGAACAGGCGCACGAGCTGGCACACCTTGATGTCGAGGTCGGCCTTGCCGTCCGACAGCGCGGCGACGGCGGCCTTGACCCGCGTCAGATAGCCGGCATGGTCGGCCCCGAACACGTTGATCAGATGCCTGAAGCCCCTGGCGAGCTTGTTGTGGTGGTAGGCCATGTCGGCGGCGAAGTAGGTGTAGCTGCCGTCGGACTTCATCAGCGCGCGGTCGACGTCGTCGCCGAACGCGGTCGACCTGAACAGCGTCTGCTCGCGATCCTCCCAGTCGCCGTCGTCGTGGCCCTTGGGCTTCTCGAGCCGGCCCTGGAAGACGAGGCCCTTGCGGCGCAGCTCGTCGATGGTCTGGGCGACCTCGTCGCTGCCTTGCGTGAGCGAGCGCTCGGAGAAGAACACGTCGTGTTTGATGTTGAGCGCTGCCAGGTCTTGCTTGATCATCTCGAGCATGGCCGCCACGGCGCGCTCGCGCACCAGCGGCAGCCAGCGTTCCTCGGTGAGGTTGAGGAGGGCGGGGCCGAACTCGTCGGCCAGCGCCTTGCCCACCGGCCTCAGGTACTCGCCGGGGTAGAGCCCGGCCGGGATCTCGCCGATATCCTCGCCCAGCGCCTCGCGGTAGCGCAGGTAGGCGGAGCGGGCGAGCTGCTCGACCTGAGCGCCCGCGTCGTTGACATAATACTCGCGCGTCACCTGGTAGCCGACGAACTGCAGCAGGTTGGCGAGCGCGTCGCCGAACACCGCGCCGCGGCAATGGCCGACGTGCATGGGCCCCGTCGGATTGGCCGAGACGTACTCGACATCGACCCGCTCGCCGCGGCCGATGTCGGCGCGGCCGTAGGCGGGGCCCTCTTTCAGGATGGCCGCGACCACACCCTGCCAGAACGCCGGTCGGAAGCTCAGGTTGAGGAAGCCGGGCCCCGCCACCTCGACGCGCTCGATGTCGGCGTCGCTCTCGAGCCGTGCCGCCAGCCGCTCGGCGATGTCGCGCGGCTTCATGGCGGCGGCCTTGGCCAGCACGAGGGCCGCATTGGTGGCGAGGTCGCCGTGCGAGGCCTCGCGCGGCGGCGCCACCTCGACCTTGGCGAAGTCGAGCCCGGCGGGCAGCTGTCCCTCGGCCTGCAGCGCCTTCAGCGCGGACAGAATGCGGGCATGCACGAGCGCGTAAACGTTCATCGGCCGACCTGCTCAGGTGAGATGGTGAGTGGCGAGATGGCAAGTTCAGGTCGGAAACCGGGCATCATCCCAATTCGTGCCCCCCGGTCCAGAAGCCGGCGCTGCGGCGCGCGACGACGCGACACTCACGACCTCACCACTCACTATCTCACCCGCTGGCGCGGGGCCTAACGCAACTCGGGGGTAGCGTCAAACAGGCGGCGGTGCTCGCCGATGGCGTATCGGTCGGTCATGCCGGCGACGAAGTCGGCGACCACGGCGGCGCGGCCCTCTTCCCCGTCGTGCTCGGCTGCGGCGCGCCAGGCGGCCGGCAGCACGGCCGGCTCGCGCATGTAGCGGGCGAACAGGTCGCGCACGATCGACTCGGCCGCGTGCATGACGCCCATCACGCGGGGGTGGCGGTAGACATGGGCGTAGAGGTAGTCCTTGAGACCCTGCGCCTCGGCATGGGCCTGGAGGGAGAGCGCTACCACCGGCTCGGGCGCTGCGCGCACCCCGTCGAGAGACTGCTGCGGCAGGCGTGCCAGCCGTGCGCGCGACTCCCGCACCACGTCGTCGATCATGGCGGTGATGATGCGCCGGTTGACCTCGTAGATCGCCCGCTGCCGTTCGAGCCCGGCATGCGGCAGCTCGGCGACGAAGGCGCCGGCCAACGGCACCTCCGCCAGGTCCTCGAGCCTGATGAGGCCGGCGCGCAGGCCGTCGTCGAGGTCATGGCTGTTGTAGGCGATATCGTCGGCGATGGCCGCGGCCTGCGCCTCGGCCGGCGCCTGCGAGCTGGCGTGCAGCCGTCCCTCGAGGCCCGCCTCCCGGATCGCCCTGAGCAGCACATCGTGCCCCGGCCCGACGATGGGGCCGTTGTGCTTGGCGAGGCCCTCCAGCGTCTCGAGGCTGAGATTGAGGCCGTCGAAGCCGGCATACTTGCGCTCGAGCCTGGTCACCACCTCGAGGCTCTGGGCGTTGTGGTCGAAGCCGCCGTAGGGGGCCATGGCCGCGGCCAGGGCCCGCTCGCCCGCATGGCCAAACGGCGGATGGCCCAGGTCGTGCGCCAGCGCCAGAGCCTCGGTGAGGTCCTCGTCGAGAGCGAGCATGCGGGCGATGGCGCGGGCGATCTGGGCCACCTCCAGGCTGTGGGTCAGGCGGGTGCGGTAGTGGTCGCCCTCGTGGAAGACGAACACCTGGGTCTTGTAGGTGAGACGGCGGAAGGCGGTGGCGTGCACGATCCGGTCGCGATCGCGCTGGAAGGGCGTGCGCATCGGGCAGGCGGGCTCGGCATGGACGCGGCCGGCGGTGGCCTCAGCGCTGGTCGCATAGGGCGCGAGCAGCCGGCCGGGGCGGGCGGCGTTGGGCCCGGGCATGCCGGGGCGCGCGGCTGCGGCCGCTGTCATGGCCCATTTCCAGGTTTGACAAGGGTGGGCGTCACCCTATGTATCTTGTAGTGAATCGGCGGACCCATCCTAGACCAGGAACGGCCGCGAGGGCAGCCGGGTGGCAGCCGAAGGGTGAAGCATGACCCAGCCTGTAACCGTGTCGGAGCGTGCGGCGCGCCGCATCGCCGAGATCGTGGCCGGGGAGCCGGGCACGCCGCTTCTGCGCGTCAGCGTCGAGGGCGGGGGCTGCTCGGGCTTCCAGTACAGGTTCGACCTCGTGCCGGCCTCCGAGCCGGACGACCTCGTGATCGAGCGTGAGGGCGCGCGTGTGCTGGTCGATCCCGTATCGCTCGAATACCTCTCGGGCTCGGAGATCGACTTCGTCGATGACCTCATCGGCTCCTCGTTCAAGGTCAAGAATCCAAACGCCACCGCGTCCTGCGGCTGCGGCACCAGCTTCTCGATCTGACCAATCGCGCCATTGCGCCCTTCGGCTCCCCAAACAAAAGGAGCCCCCGTCGGGGGCTCCTCGGAGATAGACGCCTGTTCGCGCCGGCTCAGAAGGTGAACTTCAGGGTCGCCACGAAGCGCTCGTCGCACTGGAAGATCTGGCCCTTGCACCAGCCGCTGCCGCCGGCATTGTCCTGCAGGCTCGTGTCCCAGTAGCGGAAGTCGAGCGAGAACTTCTCGTGGAAGCCGAGCGTGATGCCCGCGTTCCAGTACCAGTAGTGATCGTCGAAATTGCCGAACAGCGTGCTGTAGAGAGTGTCGTCGCCCTTCTGGTAGCCGAGCAGGGCGCTGATGGTGGGCGTGAAGATGCCCACCTTCGGCAGCGTCTGCGAGATCGAGCCTTCGACCGTGACCACCGAGCCGGTCTCGTACTGGTACTCCGGCGAGTAGAACACGGTCACGCCGATGGTGCCGTCCTTCCAGGGCGTGACGCTCGCGCCGACCTTGATCTCGACGTAGTTGTTGTCGCGGCCGACAACGAAATCGGCCGAGTTGGGGTAGGAGTAATAGATCACTCCGATGTCCCAGGTGACGGGGCCGGTGACCGGCTTGACGCCGAGGTACCAGTCCATCTCGATGTTGGCGATGTCGTGCCCTGCGCCGTCCCCGCCCCAGTCGAGGTTGGAGGCCCACACGCCGGCATAGAAGATGCCGCAGGTGACGTCGAACCCGCCCTGGATGGCCGGACCCTCGTCGGTCTGCGAGTAGCCGCGGAAGACGTACTCCGTGGTGAGGCCCACGTTGGCCGAAAGATTGCACCGGCGCTCCTCCGGCTTGGCGTCTTTCAGGCTGCCTCGCCTGTAGCCGTCTGCCGAAGCCGGCACGGCGAGCAAGAGCGCGGCTGCGAGCGCTGCGGCCCCGCCGAAGTAGCGTCGAATGTTCATGGTGGCGTCCCTGCGATTCGTCTAGCAGAGGCAATCTTGCCAGAATTCCTGCGCACACAATCGAGAATCTCGGACGCTCTCCGCCATCCACGAAGCCACGTGGTTGCCCTGCAACACTTTGGCTGACAAGGCATTTTAAATGGACAGCCTGCCCAGCGAAGAGGCGAGTCCGCAGGCGGAGCATGATGAAAGTTTGAGCACGACTTGCCGCTCGCCTCGGCAGGCTCGACCCGATCGCAAACCGGCATTGCCGAATCCGCGTGGCGCGCCGCCGACCGGAGTCCCGCCACAGCAACGCCACGGATCGCCCCAACTTGCGCCCCAAGTCGCAGTGCACAGTCACGCCCGTGGTCGAGCGATGCGTCAGACATCCGACGACCACGAGGGTCTTGTCGTTATCCGCCATGCGAGCGCGCAAGCGCCGGCGTGGGGAGTGGCGGAGCAACACAGCGAATCTGGCTGGGAAGGCGCCGCTAGCCGCGGCGCGTTAACAGCCCGTTAACGTTAAGGCCCTACGAAAAAATAGAAATCCGATGTGCGCAAATGGGTACGCGCACGGGGAGTAGGGAACAGGTGGTCACCCATGCAGCACAAGGTTGCAGCTCTCTTAGTCCTGGCGTTCGTCTCAATCCCTTTGCACCCCGCCGCGGCAGCCAGCCTGCCGGACATCAAGATCAGCCCCTCCAACACAGTTCCTGAGTGCGTCACGCCCGGACGGATGCTGGCCTTCCTCAAGAGCCGCAACGCCGACCTCAACCCGCGCTTCGAGAGCGTGCCCAGCGAGTACATGCGCCAGGGAGAGCTGCTCGGCGTGCGCTGGGACTTCGCCTTCTACCAGATGATCCTGGAGACCGGATCGCTGAGCTACAGGCGCGGCAACCGGTCGAGCGACGTGAAGCCGTCGCAGAACAACTTCGCCGGCCTCGGCGCCATTGGCGGGGGTGAGCCTGGGGAGAGCTTCAAGGACATCCCCACCGGCGTGCGCGCGCACCTCGAGCATCTGCTGCTCTACTCGGGCGAGAAGCTCGAGAACCCGACCGCCGACCGCACCCGCAAGGTGCAGGAGTGGGGCGTGCTCACCAAATGGCAGGCGCGCTTCACGCGGCCGATCAATTTCGGCGACCTGGCGGCGCAGTGGGCGCCCGGCTCCAACAGCTACGCGCGGATGCTCGACGGCATTGCCGAGCGTTTCGTGGAGTTTTGCGAGCAGCCCGATCCGCGGCCCGAGCTCGCTGAGGCGGTCCGCCGCGATCTCAGGCTCGCTGCCGCCCGGGCCCAGCAGCCGTCTGGTGCCGAGCTCGCCCGCCGCGCCATAGAGGCGGGGAGGGCCGAGAAGAACGAGCGGCCCTCGGCGCTTGGCGCGCAGCAGACGCCGGCGCAGCGGCCGCTCGCGGCCGCGCCGCCTACGGGCGACAAGGCATCGCCGGTGCCGTTCAAGGTGCTCAACCCACCGGTGCCGGAGGCCGACGGGCCAGCCCCGGCCGCCGCGGTAGCCGACAAGGTCGCGACCGCGCCGAAGGAGCGCGAGGGCAAGGCGAGGACGGCAGCACAGAAGTCCGGCGCCGCAGAACCGCCGGCGTTCCAGGTGGCCTCGGCCGCAGGTGCCGCCAAGCAGGCGGCGCCGGCGCAGGCCGCCCCGCCGGCCGCCGGGCAGAAGTGCCGGGTGTGGACGGCGAGCTACGGCGGCCAGAAGGCGCTCATCATCCGCTCGGTGATCGACAAGGTCGTCAACTACACGGTCCTCGACGTCAACGACGGCGCCGAGAAGCGCGAGGCCGACGCCTTCATCGCCGCCTATGCCAAGGACGGCACCATCACCGGCGAGTTCCCGAGCCAGACGCAAGCCCTCGACAAGGCCTTCGAGCTCTGCCCGGAGGGTTGAGGCCGGGTCAGGTCCGTGCTCGTGTCCTCTATGCTCCGGCGAGCCGCATCCGAGCTGATGTGCGCTGCTCTGCTGTTGGCGGCGGCGGCCGGAAGCGCCGACGCGGCCGCCGCCCGCCCCAGGCTGCCGGAAATCCGGCTCGCTGCCGGGCAGAGCGTGCCGCGCTGCGTCACCCCGGCCCGCCTCAACCGCCACCTGATGGAGCGCACGCGCGATCTCGATCCGCGGTTCCGTGACATCGCGCGCTACTACAAGCAACACGGCGAGGCCCTGCGCGTGCGCTGGGACTATGCCTTCTTCCAGATGCTGCTCGAGACCAACTACCTCTCGTTCAGGACCGGCAGCGGCAGCTGGGGCGACGTCGATCCCAGGCAGAACAATTTCGCCGGCATCGGCACCGTTGGCGGCGGGGTGCCCGGGGACAGCTTTCCGGATGTGTCGACCGGCGTGCTGGCGCAGATGCAGCACCTCGTCGCGTATTCGGGCGAGCGCGTGGCGAAGCCGCTTGCCCCGCGCACGCGTGAGAAGCAGGACGAGATCATCGAGTTGTCCCTCGCCTTGAAGCGGCCCGTACGGTTCGACGATCTCACCAACCGCTGGGCCAAGGACCGCAACTACGCCAGGTCGATCGAGTGGGTGGCCGAGCGCTACCGGGCGGCCAACTGCACGGCCTCCGGCGAGCCGCTCAACCCGACCGCCGACGAGCTGGAGGAACGCCCGCGCAAGCCGCCGCTCGTCGCCGCCGCGCCGCCGCGCATGCCGCCGGCGGCGGCACCTGCCCCCGCTCCCGCCCCCGCCGCTCCCAGCGCGCCGGCCTGCGACGTGTTCACGGCGAGCTACGGCGGGCAGGTGGCGCTCCT
>DASRDL010000309.1:0-5234 GCA_035652635.1 Hyphomicrobiaceae bacterium
TCTGCGGGCAGAAGCCCTTGGCGAGATAGGGCACGCAGAGATTGGCGACGCCGAAGCACTTGTCGGGATGGTGGCTGGCCATGCTCCACACGACCGGGCTGCCCCAGTCGTGCCCGATCCACACGGCCCTTTCCCGACCCAGGGCCCGCAACAGCTCGAGCATATCGTTCACGGCGTGCTCGAGGGCGTAGTCCTCGTGTCGGGCATAGATGCTCGATCGTCCGTAGCCGCGCATGTCCGGGGCTATCGCCCTGAAGCCGAGGCTTCCGAAGCAGGGCAGCTGGTGGCGCCAGCTCGCCGACAGCTCCGGCCAGCCGTGCACGAATATCATCAGCGGCGCATCCTCGGCCCCGCATGCCAGGTAGAACGTGGTGTGCCGCTCGGTCTTGGCGACGTGTTCGGTCACGGGAAAAGCCATGCGCCACGCCGGCTCCTGCATCACGCTGCGGCGCTCCGCGCGGCGCTGTCGATGTGGGCGGCAAGGTCGTCGTCGATGCCGAGACGCTCGGCCAGCGCCGCCAGGAACTCGTGCTCGGCATCGAGGTCTGGATCGACGGCGACGCGGGCGGCGGTGAAGAGCTGCACGGCCTGCTCCTGCGACGACACGGCGGCGGCCAGATCGTCCACCTTGGCCGGGCTGGCCATTTCGCGCGCCAGGAACTGGCGGGCGGCACCGGTGATGCCCGCCTGCTCCAGGCCGCCGACGATCTTGCGCTGCTCCTCGGCATCGATGCGCCCGTCGGCGGCGGCAGCCGCGATCATGGCACGGATGAGGAGCCTCGCGTCGTCGTTGCTGGCGGCGCCGGGCTCGAATCCGGAGCCTTCGGGGGCGGCGAGCAGGGCCTGGCGCGGTGCGGAACCCGCCTCCGCCGGCTGCCGACCCTGCTGGTAGCTCTGGTAGGCCTTGTAGGCGAGGCCGCCGATCACGGCGAGGCCGCCGAGCCTGGCGGCAGTGGCCGCCAGCGAGCGGCCGGTGCCGGTGCCGAGGATGAGGGCGCCGAGGCCGCCGATGGAGACGCCGGTGCCGAGCTGATTTTTGGCGACGAGCTCTCTGAGCTGCGTCAGCAACTCCTCGGGCGAGCGGCCCGTCAGCTGCGACAGTGCATCGCGCGAGGTGCGCGTGCCACCGGTGACCTCGCCGAGACGGCTGGCGCCCTCGCGCGTGCCCGAGGTCGCCTGTCCGAGCACCTGGCCCAGGACGTCGCCGAGACCACCGCCACCCTGCCCCAGCCGGCCCAAGATGTCGCCGAGCCCGCCGCCGCGGCCTCCGAGCACATCGCGAAGGATGTCCTCGAGAGCGCCCCCTTCGGCTCCACCGGGTGCGGCCCGGCCGGGGGAGGCCTCCTCCTGCGGTCGCGCCCGGCGGGCCGCTGCCCGCTCTTGCGCGATGTCCGCGCCGCTGTCGGAGGGCATTTCGGTCGGTGCCGCCGGCCGCGCGCCCCGGTCGCCACCGGAGAGCTGCTCGAGGAGGTCGGAGATCTCTGAAAGGTCCTCGTTGCTGCGCTGGGGTCGGCTGCCGCCGCGCAGCAGCTCGTCGAGTATGCTCTTGGCGTCGAACATCGCGGGATTCCTTCTCGAAAGCAGGCATCCCCCCGCAGCCACCCTAGGGGCCCTGCTCCGGGTGCGCAACGTGCACCTCGGCCGAGCACGCTTTTTGCTCCGTGGGTGGCATGGGACGGGTACCCGTCCCGAAGCGGCACAACATGGCCGGGGACCCCCATGTTCGAGCGCAACCGGGTCGACAATGCCCCAGACGTCAGCGCCACGCCCGTGGAGGTGACGCTGGTCGACGGCGCCCTGATCAAGGGGCGGCTGCCGGTGCCGGCGGGCAGGAGCATCGCCGATGTCCTGGGCGGCCCGGGCGCCTTCGTCGAGCTCGAGCCCTATGGCAGCGAGCGCATCTTCCTCGCCAAGGCGCAGCTGGTGCTGGTGAGGCCCGTGGGCGCGCCGAAGGCGCCCGATCTCTCCGCCCGCCTCGCCGATCCCGGCGGTTTCGATCCGCACCGGGTGCTGGGCCTCCCTGCCGATGCCGGCAAGGAGGAGGTGAGGCAAGCCTATCTCGCCCGCGCCAAGGCCTACCACCCGGACCGCTATGCCACGGCCGAGCTGCCGGAGGAGGTGCGCGACTACCTCGCCGCCATGGCGCGGCGGATCAACGCCGCCTATGCCGCCCTCAGCATCCCTGAGAAGCGCGAGGCGGCGCGCCGGCAGCCGGTCTTCACCTCGGCACCCCGCTGAGCCCGGCCGGGACGGTCACGAGGCTCAGGCGGCCTGACGGATGAGGTCCGCCGCCTTCTCGCCCACCATGATGCACGGCGCGTTGGTGTTGCCGGACGGCATGGTGGGGAAGATCGAGGCGTCGGCGACGCGCAGGCCGTCGAGCCCGTGCACCTTGAGATTCTCGTCCACCACCGTTCTGGGCCCCGCCGGCCCCATGCGGCAGGTGCCGATCGGGTGATAGGCGGTGTGTGCGTTGGCGCGGATGAAGCCCAGGATCTCCTCGTCGCTCTGCACCTGCTTGCCGGGCGAGTACTCCTCGCCGCGCAGGGCATCGAGCGCCTTGGCCCCGGCGATGCGGCGCATCATGCGGAAGCCGTCGACCATGGCTCGCTGGTCGATCGGGTCGGCGAGGAAGTTGAAGCGGATCGCCGGCTGGGCGTCGGGATCGGCCGAGCGGATGTGGATGGAGCCGAGGCTCTCGGGCCGCAGCTGGTAGCAGGCGAACGCCATGGCCGGGAACTCCATCAGCTGTCGCGTCTCGGGGTCCTTGATGGCGTAAGGCACGATGTGCATCTGCACGTCCGGGGTGGCGAGCTCGGGCCGCGTCTTGAGGAAGGCCAGCATCGGCGCCGACGGCAGGCTGAAGAACCCGCCTCTGGTCACCATGTATCTGAGCGCCTGCCCGACCGAGCCCAGGCCGCGCGCCTTGTGATTGTAGGAAACGCGCTTCTCCTTCACGTGCCAGGCGATGCGCGCATTGATGTGGTCGCGGAAGTTCTCGCCCACGGCCGGGGAGGCGTGCTTCACCTCGATGCCGTGCTGCTTGAGCACCTCGGGCTTGCCGATGCCGGAGAGCTCGAGCAGCTGCGGCGTCGCCACCGCGCCGGCGCACAGGATGACCTCGCGGGCGCGCGCCTCCACCTCTCGCCCGTAGCGCTCGTAGACGATGCCGACGCAGCGCTTGCCCTCGAGCACGAGGCGGCGTGTCGGCGCCTCGGTGACGACGCGCAAATTGGGTCTGCGCATGGCGGGCTCGAGATAGCAGTGTGCCACGCTCATGCGCCGCCCGCGGCTGATGGAGGCCTGGGTCTTGACCACGCCCTCCTGGTCCTCGCTGTTGTAGTCGGGGTTGAGCTTGTAGCCGGCCTCCACCGCGGCCTTGAAGATGGCGTCGTAGAGCGGGTTCTGGTCGGGCACCTGGGTGACGCGCAGCGGGCCCGACGTCCCCCGCACACTGGCGCCGTTGCCGCTCTCGTAGCATTCGATGCGCTTGAAGATCGGCGCCACGTCCTGCCAGCTCCAGCCGCGGGCGCCCATCTGCGCCCAGGTGTCGTAGTCGAGCGGCTGGCCGCGCACCCACACGAGGCCGTTGATGGCGCTGGAGCCGCCCAGCAGCTTGCCGCGCGGCACCGGGATGGCGCGGTTGGCGGTATTGGGCTCGGGATCGGAGGAATAGAGCCAGTTGGCGGCCGGATTGGAGATCAGGAGACCGAAGCTGATGGGGAAGCGCGTGTAGGGGTGGCTGGCCCGGCCGGCCTCGACCAGCAGCACGCGCCAGCGCGCATTCTCGCTCAGGCGCGAGGCCAGCGCCGACCCGGCCGAGCCGGCGCCGACGACGATGTAGTCGTAGTGCTCCATGGTGTCGCTTCCCCAGTGCTCCTGCGCGTGGTCTGACGCCGCGCGGCAATTCCGAGATCGGTGCCTGAGCCTAACCCATTTTTGCCCGCGATCAGCAAGTGGCGGACACGATGGGCAGGTCTGCACCGGTGGCCGCAGCCGCCGTCACCTTGACGATCGGGTGGCCGCGGCCGAGACGGGTGGTCGGCCCGGTGCGGACGGATCATGCCGCCTGCCGCCCACGCAGGCCATTTGGCGCTCGAAGTTAAGTCACTGGGCATGGTCGTGGAGGTGCAAGGCAGGGGGAATCTCGCGCCGGCCGAGACCGCCGCCTGCAATCCATTGACGCGTCATCCCGGCGCCCGTCGCGATCTGCTCGGCGGTGCGGGAGAAATCGTAGGCCGAGCCATCGCGGCGCACGGCAGCCATCCTGGTCGCGTCCATCTTGGATGCGGCCGCCTCGGCCCGAAAATGCCGAATGCCTATGGTTGCGACAGCGTCCCGTTATCGATCGAGGGCATCGCCGCCGGTCGCGAGCCGCATCCCCGATCACTGTTCGTCACATCCGTGTGACGGTGCCTTCACGAGGTGGGGCACCACCCTATTTTCGTGTGCGGAGCGACCGCGCTCTCAGTTGTGGATCGAGCGAGAAGTGTACGCCGTGGCTACGGAATGGGCGGTGCAGGACGGCAACGGACGATTGCTGACCGAGTACACGGGCGGCACGCAGCTCGATGTCGCGCGCAAGCTTCTGGGCAGGCGCTACGACGCCTTCCGTCTCCAGGTCTCGCGCTCTTATCGCGAGGTCTTCGACCGCGAGCTCAGGAACGTCCTGGATCGGCAGGCGTGGCGCATCGTTCGGCTGCGGCGCAGCCGCAGGCCGGCCCCTTCGCCGAACGAAGCGCAGCTTGCCCTGGACCTTCACTGAGCCGGAGGAGACGGGCCCGGGCTCCTGCCATCGCCGGCGAGGTGGGCGCCCGCCCGCGGGCCGGCGCAAGGCGAGCATCGGCTCAGTCCGCCCCGGGCCGGGGGCATTTCGCCATCCTTCGCCTGGCAGCCTCCAGGATGAACTGGGAACGGGCGGGGACGTCGGAATCGGCGCGGACGAAGTCACCTGAAGGACAGGAGCGCCGCACCAGCGTGTGGCTCTTGCGGTAGACCGCCTCGGCGGCGGCAAAGGCCGCCAGCTGCTCCTCGAGCCCGCTGCAATCGGCATCGAGGCGAGGCAGCGCCGCCAGCAGCGCCTCGCCTGCTTTCGCCCTCGCCTGCAGCGCGCCGGCGCAGGACTCCTCCTGCGCAACGCTGCTCGTGACGGCGACTGCGAGCGCCAGGCAAGCCGTGATGAAGAACCGCACGCGCGTGCCCTCGTGTCATGGCGGCGTGTGTTGCCAAACGAC
>DASRDL010000310.1:0-3183 GCA_035652635.1 Hyphomicrobiaceae bacterium
GCGCTGCCCTTGCCCAGGCACGCCGGCATTTCCCCGGCGACGAGCAGGCGCTCGCTCAGCTCTCGGCATTGGCCCGAAGCCTGGGTCTCGGCTCATGACGCGCAAGCAGCGCCGTGCCGTCTTCATCGTGCTGAGCGTCGCGATCCTGTCGCTGGCCGTATTGCTGGTGGCAGTGGCGCTGCGCGACACCATCGTCTTCTTCCACACGCCCAAAGAGGTGGTCGAGAAGGGCATGACGCCCGGCAAGCGGTTCCGCCTCGGCGGCCTGGTGCAGGAAGGCAGCGTCAAGCGCGGCGCGGGTGCCACCGTGGAGTTCGTGGTCACCGACACCGTCAAGAGCATCCCCGTCAGCTATACCGGCGTGCTGCCCGACCTCTTCCGCGAGGGCCAGGGCGTGGTCGCCGAAGGCAAGCTGGATGCCTCCGGCCGCTTCCTCGCCGACACCGTTCTGGCCAAGCACGACGAGACCTACATGCCGCCCGAGGTGGCCAAGGCCCTCAAGGAGCAAGGCGTGTGGAAGCACGCCGACAAACCCAAGGATCGGGTGCCGAAATGACGGGTGGACGCGCGCCGAATGCTGTCATGCGGGCCTCGGACGAAGGTCCGCGAACCGGGACCCGCGGCCAGGGCCACGAAACGTTCGCGTTGCCGGGCGGCTCCCCGGAAAGTGCCCTTGCGCCGCCCGAAACGACAGCTGCGAGCGCCGCCCCATGATCATCGAGCTCGGCCATTTCGCCCTCGTCCTGGCGCTGCCGGCGGCGCTGGTGCAGATGCTGTTGCCGGCCTGGGGCGCGCATGCCCGCGACGAACGTTTCATGGCCGTGGCCGAGCCTGCCGCGCTGGTCCAGCTCTCACTCGTCCTCTTTTCGTTTCTCGCCCTCACCCATGCCTATGTGACCTCGGACTTCTCGGTGGAGGCTGTGTGGGCCAACTCGCACTCGGCCAAGCCGCTCCTCTACAAGGTGTCGGGCGTGTGGGGGAACCACGAGGGCTCGATGCTGCTGTGGGTGCTCATCCTCGCCGTGTTCGGCGCCGGCGTGGCCCTCTTCGGCGGCAATCTGCCGGCGACGCTCCGGGCCAACGTGCTCTCCGTGCAGGCGGCCATTGCCGTCGCCTTCCTCGCCTTCATCGTCCTCGCCTCCAACCCGTTCCTGCGCATCCCGCCCCAGCCCGAGGGGCGCGGCCTCAATCCGATCCTGCAGGACCCGGCGCTCGCCTTCCACCCGCCCTTCCTCTATGCCGGCTACGTCGGGCTCTCCGTCGCCTTCTCCTTCGCCATCGCCGCGCTGATCGAGGGCCGCACCGATGCCGCCTGGGCGCGCTGGGTGAGGCCCTGGACGCTCGCCGCCTGGATCTGCCTGACGCTCGGCATCGCCATGGGCTCGTGGTGGGCCTACTACGAGCTGGGCTGGGGCGGCTGGTGGTTCTGGGACCCGGTGGAGAACGCCTCCTTCATGCCGTGGCTGTCGGCCACGGCGCTCCTGCACTCCGCCCTGGTCATGGAGAAGCGCGAGGCGCTCAAGGTGTGGACCATCCTCCTCGCCATCCTCGCCTTCTCGCTGTCGCTCATGGGCACCTTCCTGGTGCGGTCGGGGATCCTCACGTCCGTGCACGCGTTCGCGGTCGATCCGCGCCGCGGCGTGTTCATCCTGGCGATCCTCGTCGTGCTGATCGGCGGTGCGCTCGCCCTCTATGCCTGGCGCGCACCCCAATTGCGGCAAGGCGGCCTGTTCGCGCCCATCAGCCGCGAGGGCGCCCTCGTCCTCAACAATGTCCTGCTGACCACCGGCTGCGCCACCGTCTTCGTCGGCACGCTCTATCCGCTGGCGCTCGAGTCCATCACCGGCGCCAAGATCTCGGTCGGTCCCCCCTACTTCAATCTCACCTTCGGGCCGCTGATGCTGCCGCTGCTCACCGCCATTCCGTTCGGCCCGCTGCTCGCCTGGAAGCGCGGCGACCTCGCCGGGGCCATGCAGCGCCTGTGGGCGGCGGCGCTCGCGGCGCTGCTGGCGCTCGTTGCCGTCTATGCCCTCTACTGGCGCGGGCCGTGGCTCGCTCCGTTCGGCGTCGCCCTTGCGGCGTGGATCGTTGCCGGCGCGGCCACGGAGTGGGCCGCGCGCGTCAAGCTGGGCGCAGCCGGTCTCGACGAGGTCTGGCGCCGCGCGCGCTCGCTGCCGCGCTCGGCCTACGGGACCACCGTCGCGCACGCCGGCATGGGCCTCACCGTGCTCGGCATCGTCGCCACCTCGGCGTGGCAGAGCGAGCGCATCGTCACCATGCAGCCGGGCGAGACCACCGAGATTGCGGGCTATCAGCTCGCCTTCCGGGGCGTCGCTCCGGGGCGCGGGCCGAACTACGAGGAGCAGGTCGGCATTTTCACCGTGAGCCGCGGTGGCTCCCCTGTTACCGAGCTTGCACCGGCGAAGCGCCTCTACGATGCGCCAAGGCAGGCCACCACCGAGGCCGCCATCCACGTCGGCGTGGGCGGCGACCTCTATGCCGTGCTGGGCGACGAGGTCGGGAACGGCGGCGGCTGGGTGGTGCGTCTCTATTTCAACCCGCTGGTGCGGCTGATCTGGATCGGCGCTGTCGTGATGGCCTTGGGCGGCGCCCTCTCCCTGTCCGACCGCAGGCTCAGAATCGGCGCTCCCCGCCGTGCGCGCCGCGCGGCACCGTCGCCGGCGGAATGACGGCCCCGCGCACGTGCGCTGCCGGCGGAGCGCCGACTCATTCCGCCGCCTGGCGGGCGGCGGCTTCGGCGCTCTCGTAGGCCTCGCAGGCGGCGAGCCATTGCGCCTCCGCAGCCACACGCGCGCGAACGAGATCGCCGCGCTCGCGCATGAGCGCCTGCGCGCGCGGCGCATCGCGCACGTAGAGGGCGCTGTCGGCAAGGAGCTTGTCGACCGCCTCGATGCTGCGCCCGAGGCGGGCGATCTCGGCCTCGGCTTCCGCCACCCGCGCCTTCAGCGGCGCCAGCGCCGCGCGCCGGTCGGCGGCCTGGCGGCGGGCTTCCTGCGGTTTGGGCTTGGGCATTCTCGCCGCCTTCCTGCCGCGCGGCGCCTCGGTGCCGCGCTCGGCCAGGCACTCGGCGCGATAGCTGTCGACGTCGCCGTCATACGCTCTCACCGTGCCGTCGCGCACGATCCACAGCCGGTCGACGGAGGCCTCGATCAGGTGCCGGTC
>DASRDL010000311.1:0-3786 GCA_035652635.1 Hyphomicrobiaceae bacterium
CTTCCGGCGACGCGCCTTGCCGTCGCCGACCTCGATCCGCTGTTCGTCACGGCCGGACGCTCGCTGGTCGCGGCAGGGCTCGCCTCGCTCGCCCTGCTGTGGGCGCGGCCCAAGCCGCCGCTGCGCCGCGAGTGGCCGCGCCTTGCCGCCTTCGCCGCCTTTTCCATCGTCGGCTTTCCGTTGCTGATGGCGATCGCCATGCAGTATGCACCGGCCTCGCACGGCGCCGTGGTGCTGGCGGTGCTGCCGCTGCTCACTGCCATGGCGGGAGCCATGGTGGCCGGCGAACGGCCGTCGCCCGGGTTCTGGGCCTGCGGCGTGGCCGGAACGGGGAGCGTGCTCGCCTACTCGCTCATGACCGGCAGCGGCTCATCGGACCTGCAGTGGGCCGACCTTCTGCTCGCCGTCGCCGCATTCTGCGCCGCCATGGCCTATGCGCTGGGCGGCGAGATGGCCCGCCGAATCGGCGGCTGGGAGGTGATCTCCTGGGCCCTCGTCGTGTCCGCGCCCGCCATGCTGGTGCTGGTGCTCCTGTCGGGGCCGGTCAACTGGTCGGCCCGCGCCTCCGCGTGGGCGGGCTTTCTCTACGTGTCCGTGTTCAGCATGTTCCTCGGTTTTTTCGCCTGGAACAGGGGGCTGGCGCTCGGCGGCATCGCCAGGGTCGGATAGCTGCAGCTGCTGCAGCCGTTCGTGGCACTCGCCGCCTCGGCCGCACTGCTGGGCGAGACGGTGGGCTGGATCGAGGTGGGCTTCGCCGCGCTGGTGGTGGGCATCGTCGCGCTCGGCTGGCGCATGCGCGTCGCCCGCCGCACGTGAGCGGTGACATCGCGCTGTCATGCCGGAATTTCGCGCCAGCGAAATATCCGGCACCCAGACGGCCCTAACGCTGACGCCCTCGGCGGGCACGACAGTGAAACGTGAACCGGCCCGGCCTACTTCATCTTCGAGCGGAAGTCGGGCTTGCGCTTCTCGCGGAAGGCGGCCGCGCCCTCCTTGGATTCCTCGGTCTGGTAGTAGAGGGCCAAGGCCTGGAAGCCCAGTGCGCCGATGCCGCGGATGTTCTCGCTGTCGGCGTTGAACGAGCGCTTGGCGATGGCGAGCGCGGTCGGGCTCTTCTCCATCAGCTCCTCGCACCACTTGGCGACCTCCGCGTCGAGCTGGTCGTGGGGCACCACCACGTTGCACAGGCCCATGGCGAGGGCCTCCTGCGCCGTGTAGCGGCGGCACATGTACCAGATCTCGCGCGCCTTCTTCTCGCCGACGCAGCGGGCGAGATAGGCCGTGCCCCAGCCCGGATCGACCGAGCCCATGCGCGGGCCCACCTGGCCGAAGATCGCCTTGTCGGAGGCGATCGTGAGGTCGCAGATGGTGGCGAGCACGTTGCCGCCGCCGATGGCGTAGCCCGGCACGCGGGCGATGACGGGCTTGGGCACGTCGCGGATCAGCGACTGCAGCTCCTCGATCGGCATGCCGTTGGTGCCGCGCCCCTCGTAGCTGCCGACGTGGGCGGACTGGTCGCCGCCGGTGGAGAAGGCGCGGTCGCCGCTGCCCGTCAGCACGATGACGCCGATGCTCTTGTCCCACCCGGCCTTGAGGAAGGCCTGAATCAGCTCCTCGACCGTATGCGCCGAGAAGGCGTTGAGCACCTTCGGCCGGTTGATGGTGATGGTGGCGACGCCCTTCTCCTCCTTGTAGAGGAGGTCGGTATAGGTGCTCATGGCGGTTCCTGCCCTTGCTTGCTGCCGGTATGGCCCGGGAGTCCAGCGCATTGCAGCCGCCACGACAACGGGCATTTTGTGGCAGTCAGACCCTCTCCCCTCGAAGCCCTGATCGCGACGCCCCCTTGCCTCCGGTCATTGACAGGTCTGCAATATCGTGCCTGACGGAAGCTCTGACACCAGTCAACGCACGAGCCCCAGCATGATCCTCACCGAAGAGCAGCTGCTGATCCAGGAGACCGCCCGCAAGTTCGCCCAGGAGCGGCTGGCGCCCAACTCGGCGCAATGGGAGCGGGACGCGGCGTTTCCGCGCAGCATCTTCAAGGAGCTGGGCGAGCTCGGCTTCATGGGCATGACGGTGCCGGTGGAATGGGGCGGGGCCGGCGCCGACAACGTCGCCTACTCGCTGGCGCTCCAGGAGATCGCCGCCGGCGATGGAGCGATCGCCACCGTGGTGAGCGGCCACAACTCGGTCGGCGTCATGCCGATCCTCACCTACGGCACCGAGGAGCAGAAGAAGCGCTACGTGCGCGAGCTCGCCACCGGAGCCAAGCTCACCGCCTTCGCCTTGACCGAGCCGCAGGGTGGCTCGGACGCGGCGGCCATCCGCACGCGGGCGGTGAGGAAGGGCAACTCTTACGTGCTCAACGGCACCAAGCAGTTCATCACCAGCGGCTCGATCGCCGACATCACCCTCGTCATCGCCGTCACCGACCCCGATGCGGGAAAGCGCGGCATCTCGGCCTTCATCGTCGACACCAAGACGCCCGGCTACATCGTCTCGCGCATCGAGAAGAAGATGGGCCAGAACGCCTCCGACACCTGCGAGATCAAGCTCGAGGACTGCGTGGTGCCGGCCGACTGCCTGCTGGGCGAGGAGGGCCGCGGCTACCGCATCGCCCTCGCCAACCTGGAGGGCGGGCGCATCGGCATCGCCTCGCAGAGCGTCGGCATGGCGCGGGCGGCGCTCGACATCGCCGTGCGCTACGCCCACGAGCGGGTGGCCTTCGGCAAGCCGATCTTCGAGCACCAGGCCGTGTCGTTCCGCCTCGCCGACATGGCGGCGAGCCTGGAGGCCGCGCGCCAGCTCACCTTGCACGCCGCCGCGCTGAAGGACGCCGGCCGGCCGTGCCTCACCGAGGCTTCCATGGCCAAGCTGTTCGCCTCCGAGACGGCCGAGCGCATCTGCTCGGACGCCATCCAGACGCTGGGCGGCGTCGGCTACATCGAGGACTTCGGGGTGGAGCGCATCTACCGCGGCGTGCGCGGCGCCAAGATCTACGAAGGCACCAACGACATCCAGCGCCTCGTCATCAGCCGCAGCCTGGCGGGGTGATTCTGCGGGCCGGCCCAACGGGTCGGCTGGATCGAGCCCGTCCGGCCGCCGTCAGGCGAGCTCCCGCACCAGATAGGCATCGAAGATGGCCATCACGTCGGCGTGGGTGCCGCTGTCGTTGGTGCCCGACAGGCTCCTGGTGCCGTTGCGCAGGGCGCGCGCGGCGTGGTCGGCGAGCGTGATGGCCTGGCGCCGGTCGCCGGTGAGCTCGTAGGCGGCGCGGTTGAGCGCGCCCCACACGCAGAAGCTCGCCGCCCGCGGCGAGCGCCAGCTCACCGGCTCGCCCGAGGCGTCGCGGGCGAACTCGCCCTGGGTCCAGGTCAGCGGCGTGGCGATCAGTGCGCGGGCGGCTTCGATCACCCGGCGCTCCAATGGCTGGGACATGGCTCGCTCCTATTGCGACTGCGGCAGTCTACAGCGGTTGCCGCCGGGCGCCAAAGCGCCAAATGCTTCCACCGCCATCCTGGTATACACGCGGCATGAAAGCGGCACCTATGCCGCCGCGTAGCCCCGGGAACCGCGGGCGATCTTGGACACCGGCGCCGGTCGCGCCTTGCGCTCGGTCAATGCCCGGCAAGTGGCGCATGGCAAGAAGGGATGCAGGGGATGATGGCTGGCGGCGCAATGATCGACAGGCGCTCAGCGATGGTCGCCGGCGCAGGCCTTGCCATGGCCGGACTGGTGCGGCCGGCTCGCGCCTCCGCCGCCACCTATGACGATGCGGCGCGGGCG
>DASRDL010000312.1:0-7387 GCA_035652635.1 Hyphomicrobiaceae bacterium
CCTGTTGGCGCTCCACCGCCATCCCGACCAGCTGCGGCTGCTGCGCGAGGACCCCACGCTCGTCGCCAACGCCGTCGAGGAGTTCCTGCGCTACGACTCCTCGGTGCAGCTGACCGGGCGGGTGGCGCTGGAGGACGGCATCTCGGTCGGCGGCGTCGCCGTCCCCAAGGGTGAAGGCCTCCTCTGCCTGCTGGGCGCCGCCAACCGCGACCCCGCCGTCTACCCCGACCCCGACAAGCTCGACATCACACGGCCCAGCATCCGGCCGCTGTCGTTCGGCGGCGGCATCCATTTCTGCCTCGGCGCCCAGCTCGCCCGCATCGAGGCCGAGGTCGCCATCGCCACGCTGCTGCGGCGCCTGCCGGGCCTGAAGCTGGACGACCCCGATCATCCCGACTGGCGCCAGACCTTTGTGCTGCGCGGCCTGAACCGCCTGCCCGCCAGCTGGTGAGGCGACGCCGCGCGCTCCGAGGCGCGTCACGCCGGCGAGCGGACCTCGTCGCCGGGAGCGGGCAACTGTGCCGCAGGCGCCCGCGCCGCGCTCGTCATCGCCGTGTTACGGGACTCGGGCAGCTCTCTTCGCGGAGAGCTCGCACCGGAGGCCGGGATGACGGCATTCGAATGGCTGCTGGCAGTGTTCTGCGCCGCTGCCACCTCGCTTCACATCGGCACCGCAGCCCTGACCGTCTACCGCTGCCGGCGGCGTGAGCGTCTGCTGCAGCCGCCGCAGGAGGCACCGAGCGTCAGCATCTTGCGCCCGGTCTGCGGGGTGGACACCTATGACGAGGCCACCCTCGCCTCCGGCTTCGCCCTCGACTATCCCAACTTCGAGCTGATCTTCTGCTGCGCCGATGCCGACGATCCCGCCGTGGCGCTGGTGCGCAGGCTGCAGGCCGCCAACCCCGGCGTCAGGGCAAGACTGCTGATCGGCAACCACGCGATCTCGGCCAATCCCAAGCTCAACAATCTGGTCAAAGGCTGGCACGTGGCGCGGGGCGACTGGGTGATCTTCGCCGACAGCAATGTGCTGATGCCCCCCGACTACGTGCAGCGCCTGCTCGCCGGCTGGCGCGCCGGTGCCGGCATCCTCTGCTCGCCGCCGATCGGCTGCCGGCCGCACGGTTTCGCCGCCGTGCTGGAGTGCGCCTTCCTCAACACCTACCAGGCCCGCTGGCAGTACGCGGCCGATTCCATCGGCCTCGGCTTCGCGCAAGGGAAGACCATGCTGATGCGCCGGCGCGACCTCACCGCCGCCGGCGGCATCCACGCCCTGGCCTCGGAGATCGCCGAGGATGCGGCGGCGACCAAGGTGGTGCGCGGCATGGGCCTCGAGGCCACCCTCGTCGATGCCCCGTTCGGACAGCCGCTGGGACGGCGCACCCTGAAGCAGGTGTGGGACCGCCAGACACGCTGGGCGCGCCTGCGCCGCATCACCTTCCCGCTGTATTTCGCGGCCGAGGTGCTGACCGGCAGCCTGCTGCCGCTTCTGTGCCTGGCCTATGTCGCCGATGCAGCCCTGGAGCTGCCCGCCGAGATGACGGCCGCCGCGGTGGGGGGCCTCGCCGTCCTGTGGCTCGGCAGCGAGGCCGTGCTTGCGCGCGCGGCGGGCTGGCACCTGTCCTGGCAGTCGCCCGTCGCCTGGGTGCTCCGCGACGCCATGCTGCCGATGGTGTGGCTGCACGCCTGGCTGACCGAGGGCTATGCCTGGCGCGGCAACGAGATCTCCACCGCCGACGGCAGCGTGCGCGCGCACTGAGGCGCGCCGTCAGTCGACCGGGCTATCGGTGAGCATGATCGTCATCGTCGTGCAGGGAGCGGCCGACCGTGACGCCGCGGACAGCGACGCGAGCCTGACGCCCGGCCGTCCCAGGGCCGGCTCCATGTGCGGATAGTCGTGCTTGCCCAACGGGAAGCGCACCCCCAGGTGCGGGTTGAGGGCGGCGAACTCCTGGAGACACTTGAACTCCCATTCGGTGCCCACCCCCGGGCGCACATCGAGGGCGATGCCCAGCTGATGATGCGAGACGCTGCGCACGATGATTTTCCTCGTCTTGGTCTTCTTCTTGACCTTGATCTTCTTCGTGACGACTCGCGGGCGCCCGGCGCAGGGGCCCTTCTCGCCGACGCAGACGCAGGTCTGCTCCTCCTGCGTGCGATGGGCCGAGGTGATGGTCACAGGTCCGTGCACCTCGATGAAGGCCGCGAGGAAGCGCGCGGCAGCCACGGCGAACGAAGGCGAGAGCCGGTCGATGTTCTTGCCTTCATAGGTGCGGCAGTCGTGGTCGGACGTGCGCGACCACTCGTGCGGGAGGCTCTTTAGGAACTCGAAGGCGCGCTGCTGCTCGCGCCAGGCCGCGCTGTCCTCGGCGTGGACCGGCAGGCTTCCGGCGGCACAGGCCGCCGCGACGATCACCGCCAGCTTCCAGCCGTCCGGCATGCGCAGCCCTCTCGAATCGAGGCGTCACTATCGGGGAGCACAATCAGGGCGCAAGTCGGGCCGAGCGGCACGGCCCGGACGCCTGAGGCATGCCCCGCGGGCGCCGATAGCCACGCCCAAGCCGCGGAGCTCGCGTCGAGGCGCTGATTGCGCTCGACTCCGGTGTGCAAAGACCGGTCAGGGCCGAAAGTTGGTCTTTTCCGTGCCGCGGTAGAGCACGGCCGCTTGTGCCGCGGTCGCCGCCCGGTGGAAGGCGACACCTTCGGGGTCGAGATCGACCTTGGGTCGAGGCTCGTCGGCGAAGTTCCTGTGCTCGTCGACGCCGCGCACGAGCGTGGCGCTGTCCTTGGCGCCCACTGCCTGCCGCACGTAGGTCGGGACATAGCGGATGGCGAGACCGATGCGGCGGTCGTCGGATCGGTTCGGGGCCGAGCCGTGGAACAACAGCACATGATGCAGCGACGCCTGCCCCGGCTCGAGCTCCGCATAGACGGCCTTGGACTCGTCGACAGCGACGGCGATCTCCTGGCCGCGCGTGAGCAGGTTGTCCTTGTGGAAGGTGTCGGCGTGCTCGACCTGCTTCCTGTGCGTTCCGGCGATGAATTTCATGCATCCGGACACCTTGTTGGCGGGCGAGAGGGCAATCCAGGCCGTGCACACGTCGGGAGAAGACAAGCCCCAATAGGTCGCGTCCTGATGCCAGGACACGAATCCCGGATCGTGTGCCTCCTTGATGAAGAAGGAGGTGCTCCACACCAACAGGTTGGGGCCCAGGACGTCCTCCACCGCGTCGAGCAAGCGCGGATGACGCATCAGGTCGTTGATCCACGGGAACAGCAGGTGCGACTTGTGGCGCATCTCGCCGCGAATGGGGCCGCCGGACTTGGCTTCATAGGCCTCGAGCTGGCGCCGACACGCGGCGACCTCGTCCGCCGACAGCACATCCACCGGCAGATGATAGCCCTTGGCGTGATAGGCCTCCGCCTCGTCACTGGTGAGCACTCTCGGCATTGCAGCCCCCTGTGCTTCAGCTCGCCTCGAACAGGTCGGCGCGGCGCTTGAGGATGGAGTCGGCCTTGTAGGGCGGCACCTTGAACTCCCAGCCCTGGGCCTTCTTGGCGATCTCCTCGGCGGTCTTCTTGGCATCGCCCTCGGCGCCGGTGGCCTCGATCGACACCCACGAGGCCTCGCCGTCCTTGCGCAGCTTCAAGGTGACGGCGAGGCCGCCGTCGCCCTCGAGCCTGGCGACGCCCGCGTCCGTGCCCGGCGCGCCGTCCCGCTTGCGCACGTCCTCGAGATCGATGCTGCCGGCCGCGCGCACGATGCTGTCGGCGCCCGCGCCGGCCTTGAGCTTCTTGCCGTCGGGGATGCCGACCAGGGCGTGCTTGTTGACGTCCGCGGCGTCGCGCTCGATGACGAGCGGCTCCTCGCCCGGGATCTCGAGCGTCAGCTTCCTGATCTTGCTGGCGGCGATGTCGAGGATGCCTGGCTGCACCCAGTCGCGCACGGACACGGCCACGTCGAGATCGGCGTTGCTGAGCCAGGTCTGCACGTCACCGGCCTTGCGCACGTAGGTGCCGCTGCGGCTGGCGCCGAACGCATCGTAGCGCTTCTTGCCGATCACCGCCTCGGCGATCACGGCGCCCTTGTCGTCGGTGAGGCGCAACAGGCGCGACTTGGCGTCCTTGCCCGAGGGATCCTCCAGCTCCAGCAGCGCGTAGCGCCCCTGCTTCTGCGTTTTGGTCTCGACCAGCTCGGCGCCGGCGAGCTTGACGAGCAGGGCCCGTACCGCCTCGGTCTTGGCCGGATAGCCCGACCGGTCGGCAAGCGACCAGCTGTCCTTGTCGCGGGCGAGCACCAGGCTCTTGTCGCCCTGCCTGATCTCGATGCGGGCGACCTTGCCGGCCTGGGCGGCGAGCCCCGGAAAGAGCGGATCACCCGACACCTTGGCCTGCGACCAGCGGTTCTGCGTCGCGTAGGTGGCGATGGCGACGACCAGCGCCACGACGGTGATGATCGCCAGCGCCGCGAACGACCGGGGCTTCATGCCGCGCCTCCCTTGTCGGGCGAACCAGCCGCAGGCTTGGCGCCGCGCCGCCGCAGCGTCGCCCACCCGAGCCCGCCGACGCCGATCAGCAGCGGCACCAGCGCGATGTTGGTGAACTTGAGCCAGCCGTCGAGCCGGTCGATGTCCTGCCTGAGCGCGCGCTTCACCTCGCGCAGCTCGCGCCGGATCGAGAGCATGTCGCCGCGGAACTTGTCGATCGCCTGCCGGTCGCTCTCGCTCAGGATGACGCCGCTGTCGCCCCCGGCGCGCTCCAGCTTGGCGAGCTGGTCCTGCACCTCCTTGAGCTTGGTGGTGAGCACCTGCTCCTTCTCCCGGTAGCGGCGCTCGGCGTCGCGGCGCAGCTCGTTGACCAGCGTGAACGGCCGGTCGTCGGCACCGCGGCCGCGCAGCGCGATGAGGGCATCGGAGCCCGACAGATTGTCGAGGGCGTTGACGATGAAGGCTGCGTTGCTGGCGTTCGGGATCGCCACCTGCTGGCCCATGAAGTCGCGCACCTCGACCCAGAACTGGTCGCCGAGCAGGTCGGTATCGGCGACGACGATGGCGTTGATGCTGCCCGAGGCCTTGTGCGGCTTGGACGGGGCCGCCTCCTTCTCCTCCTTGGGCTTGTCGTCCTTGGCGGCGTCCTTGCCGGCCTCGGCCGGCTTGTCGGCGCTGCCGGACTTGGATTGGTCGCCCTTGGATTTGTCGTCCGCGGCCTTGGCCGGCTTCGGCGCGCCGTCGGGGAAAGCGCTGTTGGCCGTTCCGCCGACGCGGGCGGCCAGCATCAGCGCCTTGCCCTCGGGCTTGTAGGCACGCAAGAGGCCCACGGGGTCCGGCGCCATGGTGAACTTGTCGGCCGCGATCTGCATCGCCTGCGGGCTCGTCATCAGGATCGGCGTGACCTTGGTGGTTGCGCCCTCGGCCTGGGACAGGAAGCCGGCCGAAGCGAGGTTGAGCTTGTCGACGCCGCCCGAAAGCACGTCGTCCGTGTCGATGTTGCGCCGGTCGAGGCCGAGCCAGCCCACGTACTCGGTGACGATCGGGCGCGGGCCGCCGCCGAACTGAACGCGCCGCGCCGTGACGATGTCGCCCACCGCCTTGCTGGGATCGAACTCGATACCCCAGGCCTTGAGCAATTTGATGAACTCGGGCGACGGAGCGGAGCCGCCCATCATGCCCATGGGACCGGGACGCTGGCCGAGCTCGGCGACGGGATCGACCAGGGCCAGCACCTTGCCGCCGCCCAGCGCGAACTGATCGATGGCATAGGCCGCCTCGGGCGTGAGCTTGTCGGGCTGGGCGATCATCAGCACGTCGACGTCGGCCGGTATCTCCTTCACGTCCTGGGCGACGGTCTTGACCTCGAAGAAGTCGCGGATCTGCTCCATGACGACCTGCGGCGGCTGCGGCCGGCCACCGCCCATCATCGCCATCGGGTTCATGCCGCCGTCCAGCGGCAGGCCGGTCATCAAGCCGACCACCCGCTTCTTGGGATTGGCCAGGGTGTAGATCAGCTTGGTGAGGTCGTATTCGAGGAACGGCTCGCGGTCGGTGGTGAAGAAGGGAATGGAGGCGTCGGTGTCGGTCGAGTTGCTGCCGACCACGCCGAAGTAGCCGACCTCACCCTCGGGGTTGAGGCGCACGCCGCGCAGGCCGGCGGCAACGGCGCGGTCCTCCGCGTCGGAGAACGGCTCGGGATCGAAGATGGAAAGCTCCAGCCGTCCGCCGGCCATGTCGCTGTACTGCTGCAGCAGGGCGCGAACGCGCTCGAAGTAGCGCCCGTAGACGGCCGCAGCCTCGCCCAGCCGCTTGGAGTAGTAGAGGCGGATGCTGATCGGCTCGTCGATGGAGCGCAGCATGGCGCGCGTGCCGGGCGAGATGGTGAACAGGTGCTGCTGCGTCAGGTCGGCCTTGGCGTTGCGCAGGGCGCTGCTGGCGAACAGGTTGACGCTGAGCAACAGGACGAAGGCGAGGGCTATGCTGCTCCAGGCCAGGGTGTGGCGGGGCAGCCTGCCGAGCCGGTCGGACAGCCAAATGAAGGCCACCCAGGCGAACTCGCGGGCCCATCCGAGTGCGTTGCGCAAGGGGCTTGCCTCCTTCAGTCGGCCTTCTTCAGTTCGACCAGGATGCGGTTGGCGAACAGAGCGAAGACGATCAGGGACAGGTAGAAGACGATCGAGGACAGATCGAGCACGCCCTTGGCGATGCGGTCGAAGTGCGACAGGAAGCTCATCGACGCCACCGCCGAGACGACGAAGCCCGGCGTCCAGGCGCGCAGGACGTTGAGCACCAGCTCGAGTCCGCTCATGACCAGCAGGAAGCAGATGCTCGAGGCGACGATGAAGGCGATCACCTGGTTGCGGGTCAGGGCGGAGATACACGAGCCGATGGCCAGGAAGGCGCCCGCCATCAGGAAGCTGCCGACGTAGCCGGCGAGGATGACGCCGTTGTCGGGGCTGCCCAGCACGTTGACGGTGATCCACATCGGCAGGGTGAGAAGGAGCGCCACGCCGATGAAGGCCCAGGCGGCCAGGAACTTGCCGAGGATCGCCTCCCACGGCGAGATCGGCAGCGTCATCAGCAGCTCGATGGTGCCCGACTTGCGCTCCTCCGCCCACAACCGCATGGCCACCGCCGGTACGAGCAGCAGGTAGAGCCAGGGGTGATACTGGAAGAAGGGACCGAGGTCGGCCTGGCCGCGCTCGAAGAAGCCGCCGACGTAGAAGGCGAAGGCGCCGGTGAGGGCGATGAAGATGATGAGGAATACGGTGGCCAGCGGCGTGGCGAAGTAGGCGGCGAACTCGCGCTTGGCGATGATCCAGGAGTTGCGCGCAAGGTCACGCATGGGTCGTACCCGCATCCGAGGTGGTGATCTGCCGGAACACTTCGTCGAGGTTGCC
>DASRDL010000313.1:0-2733 GCA_035652635.1 Hyphomicrobiaceae bacterium
AGGCCGGAGAAGCCCGCGCCGATGATCAGCGCATCGTAAGACTGCGGCGCCGTGGCCGCCTTTGCGGGGCTCTTCCCGGAGCGACTTTCCTTGGCCATGCGACCTCCCCTCGCGTCTCGCGCGGCCCAGCGCGCGGGCCGATCATGCGGCGGGATGCAGCCTGCAGAGGAGGGCGACCGTGTGCAAGTGCGGCCTGCGCAACCCTGGGCCCCGACGGCGGCAGCTCAGGGGGACGTCAATCGCGCGTGTAGACGATGATCGACAGGTAGGTCATGGGCAGCTCGGTGAGCTCGTCGGGCCCGTGCGGAGCGGACGAGTCGAACATCAGAGCGTCGCCGGGGCGCAGGGGATAGGTCTTGTCGGCGTGGCGGTAGGTGACGGCCCCGCTCAGCATGTAGATGAACTCGATGCCGGCGTGCTGGAAGATCGGATAGGGCTCGGCCTCCCCGGAGAGCGTGATGAGGTAGGGCTCGACCACCAGGTTGCCGGCAATGGAGTGGCCGAGCAGCTGGTACTGGTGGCCGGCCTTGGTGCCGCGCCGCTCGATGGTCACACCCTTGCCGGCCGGCACGTAGGAGCAGTCGCGCCGCTCCTCGTAGGTGGCAAAGAAGCTGGTGAGCGGCACGTTGAGCGCGCGCGCCAGCGCCTCCAGGCTCTCGAGGGAGGCTGAGACACTGCCGTTCTCGATCTTCGACAGCATGCCGGCCGACAGACCGGCCTGGTGGGCGAGCTCGGCCGCCGTGATGTCCTGGCGCTTGCGCAGCTGCCTGATCTGCACGCCGATGGCGGCCGCGATCGGCAGCGGTTCGGCCACGCGCGGCGCGGTGGAGCCGGTGGCGAGGGCGGGCCCGCGCCCGCCGGCGTCGCGCGGGCCGGGCCGCGCCGCCGCCGCCGTGCGCTTCCTGGAGGTTGCCATGGCGCATATTGGCACGCGGGCGGGCGGTGAGAAACCGGCCGCGCGGTCGGAGCGATGGGAAGCTCACGCCCTCGCGGAGATGCCGAAGGCCGAGGTGTCCGCGGCGCTGCGGAGGCAGCACTTCTTGTATTTCTTGCCGCTGCCGCAGGGGCAAGGATCGTTGCGGCCGATACCGCGCAACGGGTTGATCGCGGGCATGAGCTCAGGGAGCAGCGGCAGCGTCGGCATGTTGCGCACCCGCTCGCGCTCCCTGTTGCGCTTCTGCGAGAAGCTGTACCAGCCGGACAGCTCCTCGATGGTGTCGCCGAACAGCGTGTACTCGCGATCGCGCGCGGATGGCTCCGCCGAGTTGAGGAGCGTCAGCGTCAGGTCGTGCTCGAAGTCGGCATACTCGAGCCAGCCGGAATTTATGAGGTCCCGGTCAAACGCCTCCCTGACGATGTCCTTCAGCTCCACGAGCCCGAGCATGGCGATGGCGCTCTGCCATCCGTTCCAGACGAAGCAGCACTCCCGCGGCTGCAGGTTGATCCAGCAGTCGCGCAGGAAGGCGGCGACCTCGTCCCGGTCCAATCGGCCCTCCCGCACCAGCATCGCCAGCGTTTCGCACATGCGCGAGCGCGCGAACTCGTCGGCCTCTGTGTCGAGGATGATGTTGTAGATGGGGGCGGGGTCGCCGTCGAAGACCGCGGCCATCACGCGGTGGGCCGTCTCGGTAATGCTCCACCCGAGCAGCCGGTCGAGGCGATCGGAAGGGGAGCGCAGCAGGCGGGCGAGGGCGCGGTAGGCAGAGGTCTCGCGCCATTGGCCCAGCAGGTGGAAGGCGAAGAACGGCAGGTCGTCGATGGCCTCGCTCTCTGCGCAGCTCTCGATGCGCTCGATCAGCAGGGGCGCCATGACGGCGCGTTGCTCCGTCGCCGCCCGCAGTGCCTCCCGCGGCAGGCCGTCGAAATGGCTCAGTTGCTCGATGATCGCTGCCGGTTCCATGCGCGCACCCCGCTCACCGATTCGATCATCGAGTGTGCTCGCTCGGGTGCGCCGCCGGCAATTTGCAGCGCTGAATTCTCCACAGCTGCGGTCAGTGGAAATCGCGGCTCCTGGGCTTCCACGAGCCTTCGCGCATCTCGCGGTCGGTCCGCGGCAGGCCGGCAGTGCCGTCGCCGAGGCGCGTCAAGTCTGCCGAGAGGTCGACGAGCTCGTCGGCGACGACATGGATGACGAGGCCCTCGCGCTCGATGCGGCCGCGCACCAGGAGAAACTGCGCGGTCATCACCGTGCGCCGGTTACGCTCGAACACCTTGGGCCACACCACGACGTTGACGATGCCGGTCTCGTCCTCGAGCGTGACGAAGATGACGCCCTTGGCGGTGCCGGGACGCTGGCGCACGAGAACGAGGCCCGCCACCGATACGCGCCGGCCGGCGAGCCTCTCGTTCCAATGCTGGGCGCTGGTGACGACGCCGCGCCGCGCGAGCTCGGCGCGGAAGAAGGCAACGGGGTGCGCCTTGAGCGAGAGCGAGATGGCGGCGTAGTCCTGCACGACGTGCTCGCCCGGCGAGGTCTCGGGCAGGGCGACCGCGGGCTCGGCGAAGAGGTCGCCCGTGTCGCCCTGGGTGCTGCCCGAGGCCAGCAGGTCGCCGGCAGCGTCGGCACGCTTCGGCCCCGCCTGCCGCGCGCCGCCGTCGAGGCCCCTGACGGCCCACAGCGCGGCGCGTCGGTCGAGGCCCATGGAGCGGAAGGCATCGGCATCGGCCAGCCGTTCCAGCATGCCGACGGGGGCACCGCTGCGCCGCCAGAGCGAGGCGATGTCGCGATAGCCC
>DASRDL010000314.1:0-2189 GCA_035652635.1 Hyphomicrobiaceae bacterium
CGACCATTTCCCAGCTGCGGAAGGTGTTCTCCGGGTTGGCCCAGTCGTGCACGAAGCCCACCACCGTGCCGAAACCGCCGCTCACCTCCAGCACCGACTTGATCCGCTCCACCAGATCGTCCGGCGTGCCAATCGTCGCCACGGCACCAGAGGAGAACGCCGTCTTGTCGACCGCCTCGTCGGGCGTCTTGAACGGGCGCGCGCCAGGCCGTTGCAGCGTGCCGGTGATGTATTCGTTGTGATGCCGTAGCAGGCCATCACGGGCCTCGGCGCGTGCCTTCTCGCGCGTCTCGGCGATGTGCCAGCTCAGCAGCACCCGCCATTGGCTGCGGTCGGCGACCTTGCCGTGCTTCTTCGCCGATTCCTCGGCGAAGGCCCACTGCTGCGGCAGCGACTGCAGGCCCTCGTTCGACATGGAGCCGATCGAGATGATGCCGATGCCGTGCTTGCCGGCGAGGGTCATGCCGGACGGGCTGATCTGCGAGGCGACAACGCAGGGCATCTCCTCCTGCAGGGGCAGAAGCTGCAGGGCGGCATCCTGCAACGTGAACCACTCGCTCTTGTGCGTGACACGCTCGCCCCTGAACAGGCGGCGGATGACGCCGAGGGCCTCGTCCTGGCGATCGCGCTGCACCATCGGGTCGATGCCGAGCATGTGTGCGTCGGAGGCGAGCGCGCCGGGACCCGAGCCGAAGATGGCGCGACCGCCCGTCATGTGGTCGAGCTGCACCATGCGCTGGGCGACGTTGAAGGGATGATGATAGGGCAGCGAGACGACGCCGGTGCCGAGGCGGATGCGCTTGGTGCGCTCGCCGGCTGCCGCCAGGAACATCTCGGGGGAGGCGATCATCTCCCAGCCGCTGGAGTGGTGCTCGCCGCACCAGAACTCGTCGAACCCGAGCCGGTCGAGATGCTCCACGAAGTCGAGATCGCGGCGGAATTGCAGCATCGGGTGCTCGCCGATCGGATGGTGAGGGGCGAGAAAGGCGCCAAAGCGTAGCCGCGGCATCGTGGAGCTCCTGTGGGGATCGTCTCGGGACGCGGGCGACGTTAGGTGCTGCGCACCCCCGCGGCAAGCCGGCGCGTGTCCGACCCCCTACTCCACGCGGAACACGCGGGCATCGACGGCACCCGTGGCCAGGTAGTCGGCCACCAGCTCGCCCAGGACCGGCGACATGAGGAAGCCGTGGCGGTAGAGGCCATTGACGTAGATGGTGCGGTCGCGGACGACGATCTTGGGCACGTTGTCGGCGAAGGCAGGACGCACCCCGGCGGCGAGCTCGACCACCTGCGCCTCGGCGAACGCCGGGTGCAGGGCATAGGCGGAGCCCAGGAGCTCGAGCGCCGAGCGCACCGTCATCGGGCTCTCGTCGTCGCTCTCGATCACGGTGGCGCCGATCATGTAGCGGCCGCCGGTCCACGGCACGACGTAGAGCGGGTGGCGCGGATGCAGGAGCCGTACCGGACGCTCGAGCTTCACCTCGCGGGTCTCGACCACCACGCGCTCGCCCCGGACGCCGCGCAGGCCCGGAAGCTCGCCCCGCGCGGCCATGCCCCGGCAGTCGATCACCGTTCCTCCATCGCCACCCTCTCCGCTCCAGGGCGTGCCGAAGGTGGCCTCCACTCCGGCCGCACGGGCAGCGTCGAGGATGAAGGCCATGGCCTCGGCCGGCACCATGTGCGCCTCCTCGGCGTAGAAAAGGCCGGCGGCGAAGCGCGCCTCGAGCCCCGGCTCCAGCGCGTGCAGCGCCTCGGCGTCGAGCTTGTCGAAACCGTCGGTCATGCGCGCGAAGCGCACGAGCTCGGCGCGGTCGCGGGTGCCGGCGACCACCAGCGTGCCCTTGGCCGTCACACCCGGAAAGGTGGCACGCCACATGGCGAGCGAGCGCAGGCCCAATTCGCGCACCACCGGCTCGGCCGCCTCGGCCTCGCAGTAGGGGGCGAGCATGGCGCCGGCGAGTGCGCTGGCGGCCGTCGCGAACGGCGCGTGCGAGCGCTCGACGAGCCGCACCTCGAAGCCGCGCCGGGCCAGCATCAGCGCCTGCCACAGGCCGACGATGCCGGCCCCGACGATGGTGATGCTGCGCGTATCGCTCTTGTGCATGGGGGACGTGTCACTCGCCCAGCGCCACGCCCTCGCGGCGCGGATCGGCAGCGCCCTCCAGCACGCCGTCGCCGCGGACGACGAT
>DASRDL010000315.1:0-3592 GCA_035652635.1 Hyphomicrobiaceae bacterium
CCGATCTCGTCGAGGTGCGCGATGGAGCCGCCGCCGGCGCCGATCTCGATCAGCTCCAGCGTGGAGATGCGCACCGGCAGGCCGCTGCCCTCGATGAAGCGCTTCTCGCGCGCGGCCTCGAAGCTGTAGGCGACGGCCGGCTTGCCGTCGTCGACGATCGACAGCTTGGCCGTGGTGCCGCCCATGTCGAAGGCGAGCACATGGTTGCCGCCGTCGCGGGCACCCAGGTGCGCTGCAACCAGCGCGCCGGCGGCGGGGCCCGACTCCAGGAGCTGCACGGGGCATCGCTTGGCCTCCTCGACGTTGGTGAGGCCGCCGTTCGACAGCATGAGCAGCAGCGGCGCGGCGATGCCGCGCGCGGCGAGCTGGCCGGCGAGCGAGGCGATGTAGCGCTCGGCCAGCGGCTTGATGTAGGCGTTGATGACGGTGGTGGAGGTGCGCTCGTACTCGCGGATCTCGGGGCACACGTCGATGGAGGCCGACAGCGACAGCGCGGGGAAGCGCCGTGCCAGCAGCTCCACGGCGCGCCGCTCGTGCGCCGGATTGGCGTAGGAGTGCAGGAAGACGACGGCCAGCGACGTGACGCCTTCCCCCGCCAGCTGCTCCGCTGCCCGGAGCAGCTGGGCCTCGTCGAGCGGGACCCTCACGCTGCCGTCCACGGCCATGCGCTCCTCCACCTCGAGGCGCAGGTGACGCGGCACCAGCGGCGCCGGCTTGACGATGTGGATGTCGTAGAGCTCGTACTTGCGCTCGCGCCCGATCTCGAGCGTGTCGCGGAACCCCTTGGTGGTGAGGAGGCCGGTCCTGGCGCCCTTGCGCTCGATCACCGCGTTGCTGAAGAGGGTGGTAGCGTGCACCACCCGGCCGATGTCGCCGGCGGCGATGCCGCTCGCCTCGAGCAGGCGGTCGATGCCGGCCATGACGCCGCGGGCCGGGTCGTCGTGGGTGGTGAGCTCCTTGTGGCTCGCCTGCCGGCCGCCTACCGGATCGTGCACGACGATGTCGGTGAAGGTGCCGCCGACGTCGATGCCGAGCCCCAGTCGCTGCACACCCGTGTCTCCCCCGGCCCACGCCTTTACCGGCACAGGCGTGCAGCATGCATGAGAGCCGGCACGAGGCAAGGCAGGCCGAGCGCGGCCGGTCGAGCGGGGTCAGACCCCTCGCCAGAGCGCTGAAGCAAGATTGTCGATGTCGGGGCGAGGGGTCTGACCCCCACAAAAGCCAAAAGGGCCCGGCGACCCTGAACGCCGAGCCCCCATTTGGATCACGCCGGGGAAGATAGAGATCTCAGGGTGAGACGAGCCTAGGACCCACGCGTTGAACTCACTCTGAACGACGTGTTCATCACTTGTTCATTCCTCCGCGCCGGGTCCGCCACATTTGATAATGGGTTGAAACACCAGTGCTTCTTCAATCCTGGCTTGGCAAAGGGAACCCCGTTCCGATGCGGCACACACATTAGGGGCGGCTTAACCACGGCGTGGTTCACTCACCTCGAGGGTATCGGTGAGGGCGTGAGCAATGTGTCGGTCGCGTCGTTGGTTTGCGTTGGTGGGTCCGGGCCTGCCCCTGGCATGGCTCGGCTATGTCGCCGTGGCCGTCGCCCTGGGCGGCTGTGCTGCCTCCTCGGCGGGCGATACGCCCCCGCAGGCCATCGCCGGTGCCGGGCTCTACGAGGCGGATGATCCGCGCGAGCCCTTCAGCCGCAGCTACGGCTCACACCGCAGCACCGGGCAGATCGTCTCTCTCACCGCCATGTCGGACGCCGAGGCCGAGGCGCTGATCGCCCGCGCCATCGCCGAGCACGAGATGCGCCGGCCGTGAGGGGTCTGACCCCTCGCCGCGACCTCGCGATCTCGCGGTAACCGTGAGCCGAGGGGTCTGACCCCGACCTCACACCAGCCCGCGCTTCTCGAGCAGCGCGCGCGTGTCGGGCAGGCGGCCGCGGAAGGCGACGTAGGCGTCGGCGGCATCGTGGCTGCCGCCGGCGGAGTAAATGTGGTCGTGGAGACGGCGCGCGAGTTTGGCATCGAACACGTTGCCCGCCTGCTCGAAGGCGCTGAAGGCGTCGGCGTCCATCACCTCCGACCACAGGTAGCTGTAGTAGCCCGAGGCGTAGCCGCCCATGATGTGCTGGAAGTGCGGGATGCGATGGCGCAGGACGATTTCGCGCGGCATGCCGATGCCCGCCAGCGTCTTCGCCTCGAAGGCGTCGACGTCTAGTCCCCTGGTCTCGCCCAGAACGTGCAGCTCGAGGTCGACGATGGCGGCGGCCAGGTATTCCACCGTCTTGAAGCCCTGGTTGAAGTTGCGCGCCGCCTCCAGCCGGCGCATGAGGGCGGGCGGCACCGGCTTGCCGGTCTTGTAGTGCCGGGCGAAGCGGCCGAGCACCTCCGGCCGCAGCAGCCAGTGCTCGTAGAGCTGGGAAGGCAGCTCGACGAAATCGCGCTCCACGCTGGTGCCCGACACCGAAGGGTAGGTCACGTTCGACAAGAGCCCGTGCAGTGCATGGCCGAACTCGTGGAACAGCGTGCGCGCGTCGTCGAGGCTGAGCAGCGTGGGCTCGCCGGCCGCGCCCTTGGCGAAGTTCATGACGTTGACGACGATCGGCGTCGTTGCGCCCCGAAGCTTCTCCTGCTTGCGCCAGCCCGACATCCAGGCGCCCGAGTGCTTGGAGGACCTGGCGAAGTAGTCGCCGAGGAACAGGCCGACGTGGGCCCCGTCGCGCTTCACCTCGAAGGCGCGCACCTCCGGGTGATAGACCGGCAGGTCCTTGCGCTCGCTGAAGGTGACGCCGAACAGCCGGCCGGCCACGTCGAAGGCGGCGGCGATGACGTTGTCGAGCTGCAGATAGGGCTTGATCTCGCCGTCGTCGACGTCGAAGCGGGCCTTGCGCACCTTCTCGGCGTAGTAGCGCCAGTCCCACGCGGCGAGCTCGAAGTTGCCGCCCTCGGCCTGGACGGCCTTCTGCAGCTCCTCGCGCTCCTCGCCGGCGCGGGCGCGCGCCGGACCCCACACCTCCATCAGCAGGCGGCGAACGGCGGCAGGGGTCTTGGCCATGGAGAACTCGAGCGCGGCGTGTGCCGCCGTCTTGAAGCCGAGGAGCCGCGCCCGCTCCGCGCGCAGGGCCAGCACCTCGGCGACGATCTTGCGGTTGTCGGTCTTGCCGCCGTTGGCGCCGCGCATGATCCAGGCGGTGAAGGCCTTCTCGCGCAGGTCGCGGCGGGCGGAGAACTGCAGGAACGGCTCGATCGAGGAGCGGGCGAGCGTGATGGCGTGCTTGCCGGGATGACCCCGCTCGGCGGCCGTGCGGGCGGCAGCGGCGCGCACCGACCGGGGCAGGCCGGCGAGATCGGCCTCCCCCTCCAGCACGAGCACGAAGGCCTGCTCGTCGGCGAGCAGGTTCTGGCTGAAGCGCGTGGCGAGCACGGAGAGGCGGGCGGCAATCGCCGCCATGCGCTTCTTGGCACGGGGCTCGAGCCCGGCCCCCGATTTCACGAACGCCCGATGATAGCGCTCGAGCACGCGTCGCTGCTCCTCGCTGAGCCGCAGCCGGCCGCGCTTGGCGTGGAGGGCGTCGACGCGCGCAAAC
>DASRDL010000316.1:0-4026 GCA_035652635.1 Hyphomicrobiaceae bacterium
CTGGACCGGCGGCCGGCGCATCCTCGCCCCGCGCGGCAAGACGCTGGGCGGGTCCAGCTCCATCAACGGCCACATCTACAACCGCGGCCAGCGCATGGACTTCGACACCTGGGCGCAGATGGGCAACCGCGGCTGGGGCTACGCCGACGTGCTGCCCTACTTCCGGCGCATGGAGCGGCGCATCGGCGACGGCGATCCCACCTACCGCGGCCGCGACGGCAGCCTCACCGTCACCGACATCGACTGGCGCCACCCCCTGTGCGAGGCCTTCATCGAGGGTGCGGTGGAGGCCGGCATCCCGCGCAATCCCGACTACAACGGCGAGATCCAGGAGGGCATCGCCTACGCCCAGCGCACCATCCTCAACGGCCGGCGCATGAGCGCGGCGCGCGCGTTCCTGCATCCGGCCATGCGGCGGGCGAACCTGCGCGTGCTGACGCATGCCCACTCCACCGGGCTCATCCTGGAGGGCAAGCGGGCTGTCGGCGTGCGCTACCTCGAGGGCGGGCGCGGCGGGGCGGCTCGCGAGGTCCGCGCGCGGCGCGAGGTGATCCTCGCCGCCGGCTCCTACAACTCGCCGCAACTGCTGCTGCTGTCGGGCATCGGTCCGCCGGAGCACCTCAAGTCGGTCGGCATCCCGGTGAGCCACGCGCTCGCCGGCGTCGGCGAGAACCTGCGCGACCACTACGCACCGCGCTTCGTCGCCCGCGTCAAGAACATCGATACCATCAACGAGCGCTCGCGCGGCCTCAGGCTCGCCGTCGAGATCGCCAAGTGGGTGTTCACGCGCAGGGGCATCCTGGCCTTGAGCCCCACCCACGTCTACTGCTTCTGGCGGTCGGACCCGGCGGTCGCCACCTCCGACATCCAGCTCACCTTCACGCCGGCGAGCTACCGGGAGGGCGTGCAGGGTGAGCTCGAGCGCGAGCCCGGCATGACGGTCGCCTCCTGGCAGCAGCGTCCCGAGAGCAAGGGCTACGTGCGCCTGCGCTCGGCCGATCCGTTCGATGCGCCCATCATCCAGCCCAACTATCTCGACCTGGAGTCGGACCGGCGCGTGCTGCTGGCGGCCATGAAGCTCGCCCGCCGCCTGCTCAAGTCGCGGCCGCTCGAGCCCTACTACGAGCGCGAGGATTTTCCCGGTCCCGACGTGAGGACCGACGACGAGCTCTTGGGCGCCGCCAAGCAGCGCGGCACCACCACCTTCCACCCCTCGGGCACCTGCCGCATGGGGCCGGCGAGCGATCCGGTGGCGGTGGTGGACGATCGCCTGCGCGTGCACGGGCTCGAGGGCCTGCGCGTCATCGACGCCTCGATCATGCCCACCATGCTCTCCGCCAACCTCAACGCCGCGACCATGATGATCGCCGAGAAGGCCTCCGACATGCTGCTCGGCAAGGCAGCGCCCGAGCCGATCGTGCTCGGCGCCTGAGGCGCGCCGCGGCGGTATCCGCGGGAACAGCGCTCCGGTCCTCACCCGCGCCAGCGTGTGGGGCCGCAACCTCGGGCGGCCGTTGCCGTTCACCCACGCGCGCGTTGGCGCTCGACACCGACCGGCACGGACCCGAGGATGGCGCGCACCGGCGGGAGCGTCATCCCGCGGCAAAACGACCCGTGTCTCACGGCCGACACTGTCGGGTGCCAGAAGGGCGGCACATGAGCAGGACCTGGCGCCAGATTCTGTTGCGCGAGCCCGCCGTCGCCTACGGGCGGCGCGAGCGGCTGGCGGATGGGTTCGTCCACGTGCTCGGCATCTCGGCCAGCGTGGCGGGGGCGGCGGCGCTGGTGATCCTGGCCATCTCCTACGCGCTGCCGGCCCTGTCGGCGGTGAGCCTCGGCATCTACGGCACCGGCCTGGTGGCGGTGTTCTGCTGCTCGGCCGCCTATCACCTCGCCCGCGAGGGCCGCGCCAAGGCCCTGCTGCGCCGCTTCGACCACGCGGCCATCTACGTGAAGATTGCCGGCACCTATACGCCGTTCGCGCTCGTCAAGCTCGGCGACACGACCGGCATCATCCTGTTCTCGCTGGTGTGGGCCATCACTGCGGTCGGGGCCACGGCGAAGCTGCTGCTGCCCGGTCGGCTGGTGGCCTTGAGCTACGTGCTCTACCTGTCGCAGGGCTGGGCGATCGTGGCGGTGTGGGAGCCCTTCAGTGCGGCCGTATCGACGCGCGTCATGGTTCTGCTGGCTGCCGGAGGCATTCTCTATACGGTGGGCGTCGTCTTTCACCTGTGGGAGCGGCTGCGCTTCCACAATGCCATATGGCACGCGATGGTGCTCGCAGCCTCGGCCTGCCATTTCGCGGCCATCGTCGATTGTGTGGCGCTGGGCCGCGCGGCGTGAGCGGCAGACCGCCGGAACGCCGTATGTCGAGGCGGTTGGGCCAACCGTAGACGTCGTTCCGGCGAAGTCCGGAACCCCGGACAAGGGGCGGCGTGCGTGCGGGCGATGGCCGGAGCGCGCGCGGGGAAGCCACGTGCACGGGTCCCAGCCATCGGGATGACGCAGTCCTCACGGGGCGAAGCCCATGGCCTTCGCCAGCAGCTCGTAGCTCCTGCGCCGCGCGGCCTCGTCGGTAGCCCAGGTGACGACAGCCATCTCGTGGACGCCGAGGCGGCGGGCCAGCTCGTCGATGCGCTCGGCGCATTGCGTGGCCGTGCCGACGAAGGCATTGCGGCGGTACTCCTCCATGCGCGCCTTCTCGGCATCGGTGTAGGGGTGGGCGAGTGCCGCCTCCGGGGTCTCCAGCGGGGCGAAGATGCCGCGATCGCGCAACAGGCGGAAGCGGGCGCGCGAGGCGAAGTGGTAGTGCGCCTCCTCCTCGGTGTCCGCCGCCAGAGCCCACACGCACAGGGCGGAGTGCGGCTCGGGATGGCGCGGGCTCGGCTTGTAGAGCGTGCGGTAGAGCTCGAGCGCCTGCGCGCCGGCATAGCCGTCGGAGAAGAACCAGGCGAAGGCATAAGGCAGGCCGAAATGCGCTGCTACCTGCGCACCGTAGTCGGAGCTGCCGAGCATCCACACCTCGGGTGCCGTCTCGCCCATGGGGTTGGCGCGCACCTGCCGGAAGGGATGGCCCTCGGGCAGGGCTGTGCCGGTGACCCAGGCGATGAGATCGCGCACGTCGGAGGGGAAGTGCGCCGGGCGCTCGTTGGCGAGCGGGTTCAGTGCGAATGCGGTGCGGCCGTCTGAGCCCGGGGCGCGCCCGAGCCCCAGGTCGATGCGCCCGGGCGCGATGGCATCGAGCACGCGGAACTGCTCGGCGACCTTGAAGGGCGAGTAGTGCGGCAGCATGATGCCGGCGCTGCCGATGCGGATGCGGCCGGTGACCATGGCGATGGCCGCCAGCAGGATCTCGGGCGCCGTGCCGACGATGGTGTCGTTGCTGTGGTGCTCCGACACCCAGAAGCGGTCGTAGCCCAGAGCCTCGCAGTGCTGCGCCAGCGCGATCGTGTCGCGGATCGAGGCCGCGTGCGGGCGGCCGACGACGGCGATCGACTGGTCGAGCACTGACAGATGCAAGGAGGTGCTCCATTCCTGCGGTTGTCATCCCGGAATTCGCGTCAGCGAATATCCGGGACCCAGAACGAGAACTGACATTCGTGATGCTGGGTCCCGGATATTTCGCTTTCGCGAAATTCCGGGATGACAAGGTGAACGAACCCTCAGCCCCGCTTCGGGTCGAGGCCGCCGAACGGCGGATCGCGCTCCAGCACCGCCTGGATGCGCTTCGGGTCCGCCTCGACCTTGAGGCCGGCGCGCTCGAGCTGCAGCAGCATGGGCGAGCGGCTGTCGCGACCCTCCCAGCCGCGGTTGAGCGCTTCCGTCAGCTCGGCGTAGGCGAGGTTGGCGAGGCGCATGGGCACGCCCAGCTCGCGGCCGAGCTCCGTGGCGAGCCGCATGTCCTTGTGGGCGAGCTTCAAGGCGAAGCTCGGCGGGTCGTACTTGTTGACGAGGAAGCGGTCCTGCAGACGGTCGAAGGTGCGCGAGCGCCCCTGCGCGCCGCTGCGCACGGCCTCCCACAGCGCC
>DASRDL010000317.1:0-2599 GCA_035652635.1 Hyphomicrobiaceae bacterium
GTACGCCGAGATGTACCGCGACATGGGGCTCGGCGAGATCGGCCATCTGCTGTCCTGCCAGCGCGACGGCACCTTCTGCGAGGGCTACGACAAGCGCCTCAAGCTCAAGCGCACGCAGACCATCATGCAGGGCGCCAGCCACTGCGACTTCGATTACACCTACGAGAAGGACAAACCCGCGTGACCACCAGGCCTTTCGCACCGGGCGGCTACCGCTTCATTCCGGCCGTGTTCCAGTACTCGGGCGGGGCGGCGGCGGAGCCCGGCTTCGCCATCGAGCGCGTCACGTTCGCCGCGCCCGTTCCTCTGGCCAAAGGCTTCGAGCGCGCGGCCGCGATCATCAGGGCGCGCGGGCGCCCGCTGACGGCCTTCTGCGCCTGCGAGCTCAGATCACCGGCGCCCTTCACCGATGCCGGCTTCAGGGGCTTCAACGAGCTCTACTGCGAGACGCTGGCCAAGTGGGGCATCTACGATCCGGTCGGCAAGGTCAACCCGGTGGCGCGCAGCAACGTCTGCCCCGAGATCGGGCCGCCGCCGGAGCCCTCGTTCCATGCCTTCTCGTTCACGGTGGCCTCGACCGAGGCGCGGCCGACGTTCGTGATCGCGGGCAGCGGCGAGGCCAGGGAGGGCGGAGCGAGCTACCGCGAGCGCACTGTCCGCCACGGCGAGACGAGCGCCTCTGCCATGCGCGAGAAGGCGGTGTTCGTGCTGGGCGAGATGGAGCGGCGCTTGGGCCTCCTCGGTTTCACGTGGAACAGCACCACCGCCACCCAGGTCTACACCGTGCACGACCTCCACCCCTTCCTCGCCGACGAGATCGTGCGCCGCGGCGCGGCCCACGCCGGCCTCACCTGGCACTACTGCCGGCCGCCCGTGCAGGGCCTCGAGTACGAGATGGACTGCCGCGGCGTGGCGGCCGAGCACTTCGCCCACTCTTGACCGCGTCCCCGATTGCGCCTCTCAGGGCCGCCGGGCGTCCGGGACGCTGTCGATGGAGGCGAAATAGGGCTTGATGTCGAGGAGCGGCGTGCCGTCGAGGCAGTCGACGTGGCGCACCGTGAGCGTCGCTCCCTCGATGCGCACGAGCTCGACGGCGGCCATGGCGATGGGGTTGGGCCGCACCGGCGAGCGCAGCGCGAAGGTGCCGCGGGCCCGGCCCAGGTGGGCCGGCACCTGCACGATGAGGTCGCGCCGGGCCTCGTGCATCCAGTAGAGCAGCCAGACATGACTGAACCCCTCGAGACCGGCGAGCCCGGCGGCAAAGCGCGGGTCGAGCTCGACGCGGCCCTCGGCGCGCGATTCGGCAGCGTTCTTGGGGCATTCGGAACGCGACTTGAACGGCGTGCGGATGCGGCCGATGAAGCAGAGGCCGGCATCGCACGTCTCGGGCAGGCTGACGGCCACCTCGCCGGGGCGCATGCCGCTCTTGTCGCTCATGGGGATCGCTCCATTCATGGTGCTGCGCCGGCCGGGCTCCGCGGCCGGGGGCGCCCGCAACCCTTGCGGAGTTTGCGGGACGTGGTCAAATACAGTATCTAGACCACACCGCGCACCCGTAGCTCAGCTGGATAGAGTGTCGCCCTCCGAAGGCGAAGGTCACAGGTTCGAATCCTGTCGGGTGCGCCATTTGCGAGCTGTCCGGCCCGGACACATGGGCAACGGACCGCACCCGAGGCGCGGGTGTCGCGCGAGGGGCTCACACTCCGGCGATGGCCTCGTTGAGCCCGACCTTGGCGGTGGGGTCGTCGAAAACGCTTGCGGGCCAGGGCAGGCCGTAGTGCTCGCGCAGGGTGGTGCCTGTGTATTCGGTGCGAAACAGCCCCCGGCGCTGCAGCAGCGGGATCACCTCGGCGTTGAACACGTCGAGCTGCGCCGGGAGCAAGGGGGGCATGATGTTGAACCCGTCCGCGGCCCCGTCGGCGAACCAGTCCTCGATGAGGTCGGCGACCTGCTCCGGCGTGCCGGCCATGACGTAATGGCCGCGGGCGCCCGCGAGGTAGCCCAGCAGCTGGCGCAGGGTGGGCTTGTCGCGCCGCACCAGATTGAGGATCACCTCGGCGCGGCTGCGCGCGGCCTCGACCGTGCTGGGGTCGGGAAAATCCTCCGGCACCAGCGGCCGGTCGAGCGGCAGGTGCGAGAAGTCGTGGCCGCCGAACCGGCCGGACAGCCGCTTGCGGCCGACCACCGGGTCGGTCAACTCGTTGACCTCGCGCGTCAGACGCTGCGCCTCCGCTTCGGTCGATGCGATCATCGGGCTCAAGCCCGGCAGGATCAGGACGTGCTCGGGATTGCGCCCCTCTGCGGCGGCCAGCCGCTTCAGGTCGGCATAGAACTCCTGGGCGGTGGCCTTCGCCATGTGGGCGGTGAACACGGCGTCGGCGTAGCGCGCCGCAAAGCGTCGCCCGGTGTCGGACGAGCCTGCCTGCACGAGCACCGGCCGGCCCTGCGGGCAGCGCGGCATGTTGAGGGGGCCGGCGACGGCGTAGCTGTCGCCGCGATGATTGATGGACCTGATGCGGTCCGGCCTGGCGTAGAGACCGCCGGCCCGGTCATCGATGACGGCATCGGCCGCCCAGCTGTCCCACAGCCCGTTGACGAC
>DASRDL010000318.1:0-2115 GCA_035652635.1 Hyphomicrobiaceae bacterium
CGCCTGCTGCTCGACCTCCTGCCCCAGCTACTGGTGGAACGAGGACCGCTACTTGGGGCCAGCCATCCTGCTGCAGGCCTACCGCTGGGTGATCGACAGCCGCGACGAGGCCACCGGCGAGCGCCTCGACAATCTCGAGGATCCGTTCCGCCTCTACCGCTGCCACACCATCCTCAACTGCACCAAGACCTGCCCCAAGGGCCTCAACCCGGCCAAGGCCATCGCCGAGCTGAAGAAGCTGATGGTGGAACGGAAGGTGTGAATTGCCTCTATCATCCCGGTCTCGCGCGCAGCGCGAGAACCGGGATGCCGGGCCACAGGCACGTCCCGGCCGCGCCGCGCCGGGTGCCGGATATTTCGCTTCGCCCGGGAGGCGCCCGAGGGCCGGTGCGAAATTCCGGCATGACAGCAGCTACCCCAGCGCACCCGACTCGCGCAGGCGGCGGATGTCTTCCGCCGAGCAGCCGGCTTCTTTGAGGACCTCCTCGGTGTGCTGGCCGACGGTGGGCGCGCGGCGCGGGGGCACCTTGGTCTCGCCGTCGAGGTGGAACGGGCTCGCCACGGTGAGGCCGCCGCCGTCGGCGAAGGGCACCAGCGCGCCGATCCTCCGCATCTGCTCATCGCTGCCCGTCTCGTCCACCGTGCCGACGGCGCCGAAGGTGACGCCGGCGGCGAGCAGGATCTGGCGCCACTCGGCGAGGTCGCGCTGGGCGAACACCTCGTCCAGCATTGCCACCAGCTCACGCGCATGCTGCTTGCGGGCGGCAGCGGTGGCAAAGCGCGGATCGGCCGCCAGGTGTGCGCAGCCGATCGCCTCCAGGAAGCCTTTGAGCTGCCGCTGCTCGTTGAACAGCGCCATGATGAACCAGCGCCCGTCGCGGCAGCGGTAATGGTTGGCGAGCGGATTGGGGGCGAGCGCCCGCGGCGGGCGCAGGGGGACGTGCTCGCCGAACAGCCTGGTCTGAATGAAGCAGGCGTTGGCCCAAACCCCGTTCTGCAACAGCGATGACTTCGCGATGCCGCCCTTGCCGGTCTTCTCGCGCCGGTAGAGGGCGGTGACGATTGCCGCATAAAGGGCGGTGGCGCTCGGGTGGTCGCCCATGCCGGGCACCGAGCGGGCGGGGTCGACATCCTCGCTCGCCCGCACCATGTCCATGAGGCCGGTGCGCGCCCAGTAGGCAGTGGAGTCGTAGCCCGTGCGCGCGGCCTCCTCGCCCTCCTCGCCGTAGGCCGAGAGCGAGGCGTAGATGAGCCGCGCGTTGAGCGGCATGAGGTCGGAGGCCGCGATCCTGAGACGCTCGCGCACGGGGAGCGGGAAGTTGGTGACGAACACGTCGGCCCGTTCGATCAGCCGGTAGAGCACGGCAAGCCCGTCGGGGTGCTTGAGGTCGATGGCGAGGCTGCGCTTGTTGCGGGAGGTGAGCTGCCAGTAGTAGTCGGTCGGCTTGCCGGGGATGGGCGTGGAGGCGCGCCACGGGTCGCCGGCACCCGGCGGCTCGATCTTGATCACGTCGGCGCCGAAGTCGGAGAGGATAGTGGCCGCTGCGGGTCCCGCGATCCAGCTCGCGCAGTCGATCACCTTCAGGCCTGCAAACAGGCTCTCCGCCATGGCCGTTTCCTTCCCTGGCAAGCCATTCGCCGTCTCTTCGGCGCGCTATGTCGACACACGATCGCGGCGCGCGCAACGGTGTGCGTGCCTCGGCGTTGGCCAGGGATGAGCAGGCATGCTTAGATCGCGGCCTCGGCCGGGGATCGGTGCACGACCCGGAGGACCGAAGCGAAAGGTCAAACTGCCATGCTCGATCACGTCGGCATCCCGGTTTCCGACTTCATGCGTTCCAAGGGCTTCTACCTCAAGGCGCTCGAGCCCCTGGGCTACGGCCTGGTGCTGGAGGTCTCCTCGCGGGAGACCGGCGGCCACAGCCAAGCCGGCTTCGGCCCTCCGGGAAGGCCGCAGTTCTGGATCGGCTCGGGCAAGCCCATCGTCGGCCGCGTGCATTTCGCCTTCGCGGCCAAGGACCGCGCCGCGGTCGATGCGTTCTACGAGGCGGCGCTGAAGGCCGGTGGTCGGGACAATGGCCCGCCGGGCCTGCGGCCCCACTACCACGCCAACTA
>DASRDL010000319.1:0-16248 GCA_035652635.1 Hyphomicrobiaceae bacterium
GATGCCGATGGGACCCTCGCGGCCGCGCACCTCGTCGTCGCCGCCGGCGTAGCTCTCCATGGCCTTGAAGATCGGCAGCACGTCCTGCCAGCTCCAGCCGCGATTGCCGAGCTGCGCCCAGTGGTCGTAGTCCTGGCGCTGACCGCGCACCCACACCATGCCGTTGATGGCGCTCGAGCCGCCCAGCATGCGCCCGCGCGGCACCGGTATGGCGCGCCTGCCGTTGCTCTCCTCGGGCTCGGACTCGTAGAGCCAGTTGACACCCGGCCTCTTGATGAACTTGGCGAAGCTGACCGGCACCCGCGACAGCGGGTGCGTCTCGCCGCCGGCCTCCAACAGCAGCACCTGATAGCGCCCGCTTTCCGTCAGACGGTTGGCGAGCGCCGCCCCCGCCGACCCGGCGCCGACGACGATGAAATCGACCGTATGCTGATACATGCGCTTCCTTCCCCACACGATTGTCGTCCCGGGCCTCGTGCCCGGGGCCAACCACCATCAAGCCCCATGGAATCGGGCGGCGAGCAGCGGGATGATAGGGGTCACCCCTCGAGCGGCCGTGCGATCTCCGGCGGCACCACGCGCTGGTAGGCCTGGCCGACGGCGAAGAGGGTCGCTTCCGCGTAGGGCCGGCCGACGAGCTGGATGCCGTTGGGCAGGCCCCCTCCGCGCGGGATCGGCAGGGCCAGCGTCGGCAGGCCCAGATAGTTGATGGGCCGCGTGAACTTGACGACCCGGCCCATGGCCGCCTGCACCTGCGGGCCGCCGCTGACGTCGAGCTCGGCAAGGGTCGGCAGCGGGTCGGCGAGGATCGGCAGGATGGCGATGTCGGCATCCTTGAAGGTGTCGCGCAGCGTGCGCTCCAGGTAGGAGCCGCGCGCCCGCAGCGCCGTGAGGTGATCGACCGACGATATGAAGTGGCCGACCTCGGCGCGGGCCCGCACCTGCGGCCCGTACTCGCCGGCGCGGGTGCGCAGGAAGGTGGTGTGGGCGGCGGAGGCATCGGGGAGCTGCACGAGCTGCACCAGATGGTCGAGAGTCTGCCAGTCCGGGAAGCGGCAGGAGGTGCGCGTGAGCCCGAGCTTCACCAGAATGCCGGCTACCTCCTCGACCATCTTCTGAACGCGCGGGTCGGCCTCGCCGATGACGGCCTCGTCGACCCCGAGCTTCAGCCCCTTCACCGGATCGTCGAGGCGGGCGACGTAGTCGGGCACCGGCACGCTCGTGGCAGCGGGATCGCGCGGGTCCGGGCCGGCGAGGATGCCGAGCGTCAGGGCCAGGTCCTCGACGTGGCGGGCGATCACGCCGACCGTGTCGAGGGCCGGCGCCAGCGGCATGGCGCCGGCGCGGCTGACGCGCCCCCACGTCGGCTTGATCGAGGTGACGCCGCAGGCCGCAGCCGGCAGGCGCAGCGAGCCGCCGGTGTCGGAGCCGAGGCCCGCGGGAATGGCGCCGTAGGCGACGGCGCAGGCGGTGCCGGCAGACGAGCCGCCGGTGATGCGCGTCGGGTCCCAGGGGTTGCGGGCATGGCCCAGGACATAATTGTGCCCCGTCGGCCCGTAGGCGAACTCGGCGAGGTGGAGGGCTGCGATCTGCAGCGCGCCCGCGGACTTTAAGCGGGCGATGGCGGTGGAATCCGCGGTGGCGGGCCGGTGGGAACGCAGCTTGGCGCCCCATGAGGCGATCTTGCCCTGGCGGTCGTACATGTCCTTGTGGGCGAGCGGCACGCCGGCGAGCGGGCCCATGGCGCTGCCCTTGGCGATGGCGGCATCCGTGGCCCTGGCCGCCGCCAGCGCCTCCTCCTCCTCCAGGGACATGACGCAGTTGGTGAGCCCGTGGCAGGCCTTCAGCCGGCCGATGGCAGCCTCGGTGGCCTCGACGCTCGAGACCTTCTTGTCGCGAATGGCCTTGGCGAGGCTGCGCGCCGACAGGGCAGCGAGATCGGTCATGGCTTCGCTCCCTCGATCAGGACGCGGCGGAAGTCGTCGACGTCGGCGCCGAAGGGCAGCTCGAGCGCGATCCTGTGCGCCGTCTTGGACAGCATGGCCGCGTGCGCCTTGGCCGCGGCGCGGCGCTCGGGCGGCATGTCGAGATAGGCGGCGGCGTCGCCGCCGTCGGGTTGGCTTTGCTCGTCCTTGGGGCTGGCCATGGCGGGTCCTGGTGGTGGAGGCGAGGCGCTAACCGTAGCCGCCCCAGGCGTGCTGAACAATACTGGGGCAGCGACCGCGACGGTCCGGCCGGCGCCTGTCGCCGTTGCGGAAGGTCCTTGCAGGCGTGGCGCCGATCCATCAGGCTCGGCCGCCGTGCCATCGCTCAGCCCGCCAGATCGCCCCGGCCGCGTGCTCGTCACCGGCGCCACCGGCTTCATCGGCCGCGCCGTCGCAGCCGCCCTCACGCGCGCGGGTCACGCGGTCGTGCGCGGCGGCCGCGCTGCTCCCGCCTCCGCGCCCGCCGGCGAGACCTGGATCGGTTACGGCGACATCGGCCCCGACACGCGCTGGGACCAGGCACTGACGGACATCGACGTCGTCGTGCACACTGCGGGCCTCGCCCATCAGCCCGATGCCGCGCCGGCATCGGCAGCGCCCGGCCAATTCGAGCTGGTCAATGTCGAGGGCACGAGCCGTCTCGCGGCGGCCGCGGCGAAGGCGGGCGTGCGGCGCCTGGTGCTGGTGAGCTCGGCCCTGGTGCAGGGGCCCTCGAGCCCCGGCCGGCCCTTCACGGAGGAGGACCCGCCCACCCCGAACGGCGTTTACGCTCGATCCAAGCTCGCTTCCGAAACGCGGCTCCTGGAGGCGGCGCGGGCCAGCGCCATGGCCTGGGTGATCCTGCGGCCGCCCATGGTCTACGGTCCCGGCGCGGGCGGAAACTTCCCCCGGCTCGTCAAGCTCGTGCGCACAGGCCTGCCGCTGCCGCTGGGAGCGGCCACCGCGGCCAAGAGCTTCGTGGGCATCGACAACCTGGTCGACGCCATCGTGCGCTGCGTCTCCCACCCGCAGGCCGCCAACCAGCTCTTCCTGGTCTGCGATGCCGAGACCACCTCGACGGCCGACCTCGTGCGGCGCCTCGCCCGTGCGCTGGACCGGCGGGTGTGGCTGCCGCACGTGCCGCCGGCCCTCGTCGGGCGGCTGCTGCGCATCGCCGGCCGCGAGCGCGACTTCGGGCGGCTGTTCGAGCCGCTCGCGCTCGACGCCACCCGTATCCGCACGCGGCTCGGCTGGTCACCGCCGCTCTCACTCGACGAGGGACTGCGCCGCGCCGTGGCGGTGTATGACGATTGAGTTTCGCCAACCGGTCATTCGCGCCAAGCGAACCGGCGCTCAGTGGCAGGCACTCGCGAAAATGACATGGCTCCCAGTCACTCGAAGGCCGGATCGATCGGCACGCGATAGCCGTTGGCCAGCCGGTTGGTCTCGTTGGCCATGCCCACGACGCCCATCAGCTCGCCGAACATCGCCTCGGTCATGCCGGCCTTGCGCGCGGCCGCCGTGTGGCTGGCGATGCAATAGCCGCAGCCGTTGCTGACGCTGACCGCCAGATAGATCATCTCCTTGGTGAGCGGATCGAGGGCGCCCGGCGCCATCACCTCCTTCAGGCTCTTCCAGGTGCGCTCGAGCAGCGCGGGATCGCGCGCCAGGTACTTCCAGAAGTTGTTCACGTCGGGCACGTTGCGCGACTTCTTGATGTCGTCGAACACCGCGCGCACCTTGCGCGAGGCGCGGGCATACTCGACCGGCTGCGGCTTCTCCATCGTCCTCTCCGTCCTCCAAGATCGGGCCCCGAGGATTCGGGCTGCGGCCAGTCTAGTCGAACCTCCGCGCGCGGGCAGCGGTCCGGAAATGCCCCGCCTGTCTCGCAGGGAACAGCGCCGCCCCTCGGCGTGTGCAAGCCTCGCAATACGCGCCCAGCGGTGGCGAGGCCTTCGCCACCGAAGCAACGCGGAGGACTGTCATGACTGTAGGAGTTGTGATCGGCAGGTCGCCTCGCACCGACGAGTTCGCCACTGCCAGCGGCATCGCGTCCGGTGCGCGCGGGCTCTTCCGCCGCATCAAGGAGGCGATGGGCATCTGCGCCCGTGCCAACGAGGCGGCGCAGCTCTACGAGGCGCTGCGGCCGCTGTCGCAGGAAGCGCTCGCCGCCAAGGGCCTGAAGCGCGAGGACATCCCCCGTGCCGCCTTCGACAGGCTGACGGAAAAGCGCTGAGGGAACGGCGCCGGCGTCGGCCGCCTGGGGCGGGTGGGGCCCCGGCCTTTGCGACTGTCTTTGGACTGCCCGGCGGGAAACCGCTACTGTGGCGCGTGAGGCAAAGCCCCACATCAGCGGCCAAGAAGGCAGTCGGCGCTTGGGTTATCGGTCGATCTTCACCAGCAATCTGTTTGCCGGCCAGGTCGTCATCGTCACGGGCGGCGGCAGCGGCATAGGCCGCTGCACGGCGCACGAGCTTGCGAGCCTGGGCGCTGCCGTGGCCCTGGTGGGCCGCAGGCCCGAGAAACTCGCTGCCGTTGCGGCCGAGATCACCGAGGACGGTGGCACCGCCACCACCCACGCCTGCGACATCCGCGACGAAGTGGGCGTCAGGGACACCGTGACAGCGGTCCTCGACGCGCATGGCCGCATCGACGGCCTCGTCAACAATGCCGGCGGCCAGTTCCAGGCCCCGCTCGAATCGATCTCGCACAAGGGGTGGGATGCGGTGGTGCGCACCAACCTCACCGGCGGATTCCTGATGGCGCGCGAGTGCTACACGCAATGCATGCGCGAGCGCGGCGGCGCCATCGTCAACATCGTCGCCGACATGTGGAACGGCATGCCCGGCATGGCCCATTCGGGCGCCGCCCGCGCCGGCATGGTCAACTTCACGGAGACTGCGGCATGCGAATGGGGTGCAGCCGGTGTGCGGGTCAACGCCGTGGCGCCCGGCTGGATCGCCTCGTCGGGGTTCGACGCCTACCCCGACAGCGTCAAGCCGATGCTGCGCTCGCTGCGTCGGCACACGCCGCTGCAGCGCTACGGGACGGAGGCCGAGGTGTCGGCGGCAATCGTGTTTCTGCTGTCGCCGGCGGCCGGCTTCATCTCCGGGGCGACGCTGCGCGTCGACGGTGCCGCCCCCAACGCCAAGCGCCACATCGACCTCGAGCCCCGTTCGCGTTCCGTGGCCTGGAACGGCTTCCACCGCTCGCGGCTGCCGAAGCTGCTCGAGGAGGAGTGATGGTGTCGCGTGCGGCAGGCGCCGCTGCCTTCATCCTGCGGCTTGCCGCCGGCATCCAACCCCATCCACCCCCGGGCTCCGGAGCCAACGGAGAGATCGATCCGGCGACAGGCGCCGGGATGACAGCATGAGGAACCGTTCATGGAGTTCACGCAGGAGCACGAGGGCATTCGCCGCGGCGTGAAGAAGTTCATCGACGCGGAGATCAACCCCCACGTCGACGAATGGGAGGAGGCCGGCATCTTCCCCGCCCACGAGATCTTCAAGAAGATGGGCGAGCTGGGCTACCTCGGCATCAACAAGCCGGCCAAGTACGGCGGCCTGGGGCTCGACTACTCCTACCAGCTCGTGTTCCTGGAGACGCTGGGCCACATCCGCGCCGGCGGCGTGCCGATGGCGATCGGCGTACAGACGGACATGGCGACGCCCGCGCTCGCCCGCTTCGGCTCGGAGGAGCTGTGCCGCGAGTTTCTCGAGCCCTCCATCAAGGGCGATTACGTCGCCTGCCTCGGCGTGTCGGAGGTGGGGGCGGGCTCCGACGTCGCCTCCATCAAGACCACGGCGAAGAAGGACGGCGGCGACTACGTCATCAACGGCGGCAAGATGTGGACCACCAACGGCACCCAGGCGGACTGGATGTGCCTCCTGGCCAACACCAGCGACGGGCCGGTGCACAAGAACAAGTCGCTCATCTGCCTGCCCATGAAAACCAAGGGCGTCGAGGTTGCACGCAAGCTCGACAAGCTCGGCATGCGCTGCTCGGACACGGCGCAGATCTTCTTCGAGGACGTGCGCGTGCCGCAGCGCTATCGCATCGGCAAGGAGGGCGAGGGCTTCACCTACCAGATGCTGCAGTTCCAGGAAGAGCGGCTCTACGCGGCCGCCGCCGGGCTGATCGCCAAGGAGCGCATGATCGAGGACACCATCGCCTACACCGGCCAGCGCAAGGCCTTCGGCCAGTCGATCCTCGACAACCAGGTGGTGCACTTCCGCCTCGCCGAGCTCAAGACCGAGGTGGAGATGTTGCGCGCCCTCACCTACCGCGCCGCCGAGCTGATGCTGAAGGGCGAGGACGTGACCATGCTGGCCTCCATGGCCAAGCTGAAATCGGGCCGCCTGTCGCGGGAAATCTCCGATGCCTGTCTGCAGTATTGGGGCGGGATGGGCTTCATGAACGAGAGCCCGATCAGCCGCGCCTACCGCGACACGCGGCTCGGCTCCATCGGCGGCGGCGCCGACGAGGTCATGCTCTCCATCATCTGCAAGCACATGGGCATATTGCCGGGCAAACGCAACCGGTAGCCGATGGCCGGCCGCATTCTACCGCGGCTCAGAAGCAGAAGAGGCTCCTGGAGAACGCGGCGAGGTCGACGATCAGCGCCTCTCCGCGCACGGCGATGAGGTAGAGCGCGCCGGCGAAGACGAGCCCGACCAGCCCGAGCACCGACCAGCGCACGACGCCCGGCGCCGATGGCGCCGTCGCGCGGACCTCGCCTGGCTCTCGTGCCGTCGTCGCCATGCACCTCCTCAGGCCGGCCTGGCTGCCAGCCGCTCCACCGGCCGCTCGCGGATCGGCCAGTGCACCAGGGCCGCGGCGAGGCCCAGCGCAATGCAGATCCACCACATGGCATCATACGACTTGGTGGCGTCGTAAAGATAGCCCGCCAGCCACAGGCCCGCGAACGAGCCTACCTGGTGCGACAGGAACACCACCCCGAACAGCATCGACATCCAGCGCGTGCCGAAGAAGGTGGCGACGAGACTCGAGGTGAGCGGCACCGTCGAGAGCCAGAACAGCCCGAGCAGGATGCTCAAGACGACGACCACGGCCGGGGTGATCGGCAGGAACAGGAGCCCCAGGAAGATGAAGCAGCGGCCGAAGTAGATGAGGCTCAGCGCCCGCCGCTTCTCGATGAAGCGGCCGGACTGGCCGGCCAGATAGGTACCGGCGAGGTTGGCTAGTCCGACCATGGTCAGGGCGGTGACGGCGACGCTGGCATCGAGCCCCTTGTCGGCAGCGAACGCCGGCAGGTGCACGCCGTAGAAGGCCACGTGGAAACCGCACACGAAGAAGCCCGTCACCAGCAGCAGGTAGCTCGGATGCGTGAACGCCTCCTTGAAGGCCTCAACCAGGGTCAGATCGTCGACGAGGCCGGCGGTCGGCGAGGGCTTGCCCGAGAGCGGCAGGGCGAGCGGCACGACGACGGCGCTCGTCACCAGGAGCAGCATCAGGCTCGCCTGCCAGCCGAAGGCGTCCATCAGGAAGTGCGTGTAGGGGAAGGCGACGAAGCCGCCGATGCCGCTCGCCATGCCGAGCGAGGCGATTGCCGCCGTGCGCTTGTCGGGCGGAGCGGCGCGTCCGGCGGCGCCCACCAGAGCCGTGATGCCGGTGCCGCTGACGCCGATGCCGAGCAGCACACCGCTGACGAGCAGGTCGAAGCCCGAGGTGGCGGCGTACATCCAGTAGAAGCCCGCCATGGTCGCCAGCGTGCCGCCGACGATGACGCGGCCGGCGCCGTAGCGGTCGGCCACCATGCCGGCGAACACGGCGCCGAAGCCCCATACCAGGTTGGCCACCGCCATGGCGGTGGAGAAGGGCTCGCGGCCGATGCCGAGGTCGCGCGTCATCGGCGGCAGGTAGAGGCCCATCACCTGGCGGATGCCCATGGCGATGCCGACGATGAGGCCTGCCGACAGCACCACGACCCACAAGGGCCGGGCCGCGGCAGGGGCGGGCGGTGCGACTTTCTCCATGGGATTCGAGTCCTCAGCTGCGCGGGGCGCGGATACTACATTGCGGCGCTCCCGCGGAAGCACGATTATTTCTCACGGTTCGCATGAGCCGCCTTCATCGCTCTCCGGGGGTCAGCATGCGCCGCTCCAGCTCGACGATGTCGCCAGCAGGATGCTCCAGGCCGCGGCCGATCAGCTCGATCGTCCACGGCGGTCCGGCGATGCGGTAAAGGTTGTAGCGGGCGAGCGGCTCCTTCTTGTGCGGGCGTCCGAGCGAGGCCGACGGGGCGCCCACCACCGGCACCTGGCCGGCCACGCTGCCGCACCAGGCGAGCGTGCTCAGGTGGTTGTGGCCGTGCAGGACGAGCTCGGCCCCGTGCCGCGCCAGCACCGTCTGCAGGTCGTCCGCATCCTGCAGATCGCGGTAGCGTTTGGCTTGGCCCGGCAACGGCGGATGGTGCACGAGCACCAGGCGGAACACCTCGGCGCCACCCAGCCGATCGAGGATCGAAGCGAGCCGGGCGAGCTGCCCGGCGCCCACGCGTCCCGAGGCGATGAAGGGCGGGGTCGGCACCGCCGAGTTGACGCCGATCAGCGCCACCCGGCCCAGCATGCGCACGAAGGGGAAAGGCTCGCCGTGACCCGCGTGCACGGCGCCTTCGGCGTTCGAGGCCATATAGCAGGCCCACCGGTCGGTACCGGGGTCGTCGCCGAGCCACGAATAGATGTCGTGGTTGCCTGGAATGACGCTGACACGCTCCGGCGTGCCGATGCCCTCGAGCCAGGCCAGCGCGTTGGCGTGCTCCTGCGGCAGGCCGATGTTGACGAGGTCGCCGGTGATGGCGACATGGTCGGGCGCCTGCGCCTCGAGGTCGGCGGTGAGGCGCTCGAGGGCCGGACGCAGATGGGCATGGCGGCGGCGGCGCAGCCAGTTGGCGTAGCCCAGCGCGCGCTTGAGGTTCCAATAGCGCGGCGTGAAGCCGGCGATCGGCCCCAAGTGCACGTCGCTCAGGTGCGCAACGGTGACGGATGTGGTCATCGGTCGAGGGATAGCGGCCTCGTTGCGGCTTGCCAAATCGGTCGCCGGGCCGAATGGTGCCGCCGCAAGCCCCTGTGGCCTGGAGCAGAACATGGTGGCAAATCCGTTGCTGATCAAGGCGCTGCAGCGCTATTGGCGCCTCAGGCGCGGGCTCACCATGGGCGCTCAGGCGGCGGTGCTGGACGGCGACGGCCGCGTGCTGCTGGTACGGCACGGCTACCAGCCCGGCTGGCATTTCCCGGGCGGGGGCGTGGAGAAGGGGGAGACGGTGGCGGACGCGCTCGCCCGCGAGCTCGACGAGGAGGTGGCGATCCGGCCGGCGGGCGTGCCGGAGCTGTTCGGCATCTACGCCAATTTCGAGCGCTTCCCCGGCGATCACATCGCTCTGTTCGTGGTGCGCAGCTGGGAGTGGGCGCGGCCCTGGCAGCCGAGCCTGGAGATTGCGGAGCACGGCTTCTTCACGGCCGACGCCCTGCCCGAGGGCACAACGCCCGGCACCCGCCGGCGCATCGCGGAAGTGCTGGGCGGCTGCCCGAGGAGTGCGATGTGGTGAACGGCGGCGACAAGGCCGTGGTCCGGCCGGTGACACGCGCGGATCTCCATGAGATCGGCGAGCTGCACGCCCGCGCCTTCGGGCCGGGCCGGTTCGCGCGCACCGCCTATCGGCTGCGCGAGGGCACGGACGGCATATCGCCGTTCTGCCGCCTGTGCCGGATCGACGGCCGGCTGGTGGCGGCAGTGCGCTTCACGGCCATCCGCATCGGCGGCCAGACCGGTGCGCTGCTGCTGGGGCCTCTGGCGGTCGATCCGGCGTTCGCCGGCCAGGGCTACGGCCGCGGGCTGGTGGCAGAGGCGCTCTCCGCAGCCCGTTCTGCCGGCATCAGGCTGGTGCTTCTGGTCGGCGACGAGCCCTACTACGCCCGCCTCGGCTTCAAGCCGGTGCCGCGCGGCCGCATCACCCTGCCCGGCCCGGTCGATCCGGCCCGGCTGCTGGCCGCCGAGCTGGCCGATGGGGCGCTGGCGGGGTTCTCGGGGCCGGTCAGTGCGGATCGGGCCTCCTGACCCACGCCGGAGCCGCCTGCTCTGCAGCTCCGGGAACCGCGGTGCCCGGCATGCGGCACGGGCGGGGTCTCGCCCTGGGAGGTTGCGGCCGGGCCCGAGGTCAGTGTAGGGAAGGCGTGCGCCGCCGACCGAACGGCGCGTCTGGTTGCAGCCTCGGCGACAACCGCCCGGGCTGTTCAGGTGCCGGACGGGCCGCCAAGGCTCACCGTGATCGAGCCGGCGGTGGGCCGACCCGCCGGACGATGGAACGACGAGGGCCGCAGTAGCTCAGGGGTAGAGCAACGCATTCGTAATGCGTGGGTCGGGGGTTCAAATCCCTCCTGCGGCACCATTAACATATTGATTTTCCTAGATTTTATGGCATCTGACCGCCCGCCATCGCGATGGCGCCCGCGCGCGGCAAGCGGCTGTCACCGGGCTCATGCGCGTCGTGGGCCGGGTTGTATGGGGGTTGCCCAATCGATAGCCTGCCGAGCCTTTGCGGCCTCGCGTTGGCGGCGATGGCTGTGCCAGGGATGACGCAACCCATGAGCCATGCCGCGCCCTTCCCGCACCTGTTCAGCCCGCTCGAGGTCGGCGGGCGCACCTTGCGCAATCGCATCGCGCTGTCGGCGACGTTGACCAACTACGCTGCCGGTCACCGCATCACCGAACGCTGGATCGACTTCCTGGCCGAGCGGGCGAAGGGCGGCTGCGGCGCGATCGTCACCGAGGTCATTGCCGTCGATCCGGCCGCGCTCGCGCATGGCGCCATCGTCACGGGCTACGACAAAGCGAACGAAGAAGGGTTCAAGCGCACCGCGGAGGCGGTCGAGGGGGCGGGGGCGTGCCTCATCGGCCAACTGTGGCACCCGGGGCGCCAGCAGCTGTGGAGCCCGGTGTGGACGCCGAAGGGCATCTCCGACCAGCCCGACGCCTACAGCTGGACGGTGCCCCACGTCATGACCGGCGACGAGCTGCGGAACGTGGCGGAGGCCTACGTTGCCGTCGCACGACGGCTCGAGCGCTGCGGCTTCGGTGGCGTGGAGCTGCACGGCGCGCACGGCTACCTCATCTCGCAGATCCTGTCGCCGTGGTCCAACCGGCGCACCGACCGGTACGGTGGCTCGCTGGAGAACCGCGTGCGCTTCATCGCCGAGGTCGGCGCCGCCATCCGCTCGGCCTGCCGCAACGGTTTCATCGTCGGCCTCAAGATGCCGGGCGACGAGGGCGTTGCCGGCGGCATCGATCCGGACGAGTCGGCGCGCATCACGGCCGCGCTCGCTGCGCACGGCGTGCTCGACTACTTCGCCTACAGTCAGGGCAACTTCACCAACAGCCTGGAGAACCACGTGCCGGACATGCACTTCCGGCGCGCCCCCTTCCTCGACATTCACAGGCGGCTGCGCCCTGCCGCTGCCGGCACACCGGTGATGGCGATCGGCCGCATCGCCATGCCGGCCGAGGCCGAAGGCGCAATCGCCGAAGGCGCGGGTGATCTTGTCGGCCTGACGCGGGCACTGATCGCGGACGCCGATTGGCCCAACAAGGCGCGCGAGGGTCGCACCGGCGCCATTCGCCCGTCGAGCTACGACAACTTCTCCTGGGGCGAGATTCATCAGGGCAAGCCACTCGCCGAGATTCACAATCCCCAGCTCGGCACACGCGGCGAGTCGGACTGGCGGCCCGCCCGTGCCGGAGTGCCCAAGCGCGTCGTTGTGGTGGGGGCCGGCCCGGCTGGACTGCAGGCCGCGCGCGTGGCGGCGCAGCGCGGGCACGACGTGACGCTGATGGGTGCCTCGCCGCAACTGGGCGGCAAGTTGCGCTGGGAGGCGCAGCTCCCCGGTCGCGAAGAGTATGCCAACGTGCTGGCCTGGATGCAGCGTCAGCTTGGCGACACGGATGCCAGGACCACGCTCGGCAGGCCGGCGACCATCCAAAGCATTCGCGAGCTCGATCCTGACGCCGTCATCCTGGCCACCGGTGCCACCTTGCGGCCGCCGGAAGCTGTCGAAGGCGGCCTGTCCGTCCGCGCGTGGAACGGATATCTGCACAACCACCGCTGCGACGGCACGGCGGTGCTGTTCGATATGGACCACAGCGCCGCCACCTATGCCGTGGCCGACGCGCTGGCTGCCCGCTATGGCAGGCTCGTTCTGCTCACGCCCCGCACCCAGATTGCACGCAACGTCAACTACTGCAGCGCGATCGGCATCCACCGCCGCCTCTATCAGGCCGAGGCCGAGATCGTCGTTGCGGCCGAGCCCGTGGCCTTCCAGAACGGCACGCTCAGATGGCGCAACGTGTTCACGGGACGCGAGCGGCTCATTGGCGATGTCGCCCTGTTCCTGTGGTCCACCCCGCGGCTTGCCAATGACGCGCTGGCCCAACCGCTGCGGCAGTCCGGAGTGGACGTGCACCTCGTCGGCGACTGCGCGGCGCCGCGCAATCTGCTTTGTGCCATCCACGAGGGTGAGGCCGCCGCCACTGCGATTTGATGCGGGCGGCCAATCGGCGCGCCTGGAGCGGGAGGGGCGCCGTTGCGGATCGGATTTTGCTGCCGCCTCGGCCGCGCCGGGCGCTATGCTCGCCGGAGGGGCACGATGTCGGGCGCGCAGCCCCGCGCAACGGATGGGCAAGGACATGCGCGATCGGTCGCAGGTGCAGCTCTTCGCCGAGGACCTGATGGTCGGGCAGACGTTTGCAGGCGAGCCCCGAGCCGTCGGGGATGCGGAGTTCACACTCTTTGCCCGCCTCACCGGCGACGATCATCCGATCCACTACGACGACGCCTACGCCGCCACCACCCGCTTCGGCAGACGCCTCGCTCACGGCCTCCTGCTGATGGGCCTGACGGCGCTGGGCGCGACGCCCATGTCGCGCCGCCTGCACGACGCCATGGTGGCCTTCGCCGAGCAGCGCTGCCGCTTCCTGAAGCCCGTATTCGTGGGCGACGTGGTGACGAGCCGGTTCGAGGTGGCCGCCGTCGATCACAGGCCGGGCCGCGACACGGCGCTGGTGCGCTTCAACGTGCGCCTCCTCAACCAGGCAGGAGAGGCGGTGCTGGAGGGGGAGCATGCCTACCTCCTGCGCTGGCGCGCAACGGCGGGAAGCAGCGATGCAGCATAAGGCGGCCTACACCGACGCAATCCGCACGTTCGATTGGAGCGGCGTGCGTGCCGCTTTGGGTTGGCCGGATACCGGCAAGGTGTCGCTCGCGACGGCAATCGTCGACCGGCACGCGGCGCGCGAGGCGCCGGCGCTGATCTGGATCGGCAAGGACGGCCGCGAGGCTCGCATCGGCTATCGCCAGCTGTCGGAGGCCAGCAGCCGCTTTGCCAACGTCCTGCGACGGCAGGGGCTGGAGCCCGGCGATCGCGTGGCCGGGCTGATGCCGCGCGTGCCCGAAGCGCTGATCGCCATCATCGGCACGCTGAAGGCCGGCGCGGTCTACGTGCCGATGTTCACCGGCTTCGGCCCCGACGCCATCCGCTTCCGCCTCGGCCACAGCCGAGCGCGCCTCCTAGTCACCCATCACGAGGTGCGGACCCAGGTTCCGCAGGGGGTAGACGTGAGGACCCTGTGCGTGGCTGGGTCGGACATCGGCGCGCCGGCATCGGCGGACCTGGACTTCTGGCAGGAGCTCGATCGGGAGCCGTCGAGCTTCGAGACCACCCACCGCGACCGCGACGATGTCGCCGCCCTGATCTACACGTCGGGCTCGACCGGGCAACCCAAGGGCGGTGCGATCGCCGTCAACTTCCTCGCCGCCGTCTGGCCCTACATCATTCATGGCCTCGACCTCCGCGACAGCGACCTCTTCTGGCCCACCGGCGATCCCGGGTGGGGATACGGCTTCGTCTGCTATCTGGGCGCGCTGGCGCGCGGCAGCACCGTGCTGTGCGTGCAGGGCAATCCTTCGGCCGAGACGTGTCTTTCCATGCTGGAGCGATACGGCATTGCCAACCTCGCCACCACGCCCACGCTCCTGCGCGGGCTGATGGCCCTCGGTGAGCTGGCGCTGCGCAGACCCGGCATCGCCCTGCGCGCCATATCGAGTTGCGGCGAGCCGCTCAATGCCAAGGTCGTCGAGTTCTTCCGGGGAGCCTGGGGCCTGACGCCGATGGACCATTTCGGCGCCACCGAGTTCGCATTGCCCGTCGGCAACTACAACGCCCTCGACATGGGCGTGAAGCCGGGATCGATGGGGTTGCCGTCGCCCGGCTACCGCATGGCGGTCCTGGACGAGTCGGGGCGCGAGCTGTCCGACGGGGAGACCGGCCTGCTCGGCCGGGCGAGCGATGCCGACAACCGCTATTGGCTCGGGTATTGGGACGATCCGCAGGCATCCAGCGCCGCCGTGCGCAACGGCTGGATCGTGACCGGCGATCTCGCCCGCCGCGATGCCGACGGCTACTACTGGTTCGAGGGCCGCGCCGACGACATGATCAAGAGCGCCGGCTACCGCATCGGACCGTTCGAGGTGGAAAGCGCGCTGCTGAGGCATCCCGCGGTGGCGGAGGCGGCGGTGGTTGGCAAGCCCGACGCCCTGCGGGGCCAGATCGTCAAGGCTTGGGTCGTGCTGCGGCCGGGCTTTTCCCCGAGCGACGCACTCTCCGACGAGCTGGTCCAAATGGTGCGCACCAACCTCGGCAGACACCAGTATCCGCGCGAGATCGCCTACATTGCCGCGCTGCCGAAGACGGAGACCGGCAAGATCCAGAGGTTCATGCTTCGCGAGCGCACCTGAGGAGGACCCGCATGCCCGTTTACGAGCCGATTCTGCCCGACGACAGGTGGCCCGCCCGCCTCACCTTCTCGCCGGCAGTGCGCGTGGGCAACCTGGTGTTCCTCTCCGGCACCACCGCCACCGACGAGCACGGCAACATCGTCGGCGTCGGCGACATCGCCGCCCAGACGCGCCACATCTTCCACAAGTTCGCGCGTATCCTGGAAAGCGCAGGCGGCAGCCTCGCCGACATCGTCGAGACCACGGATTACGTTCTCTCGCTCGAGGATTACAAGAGGACCGCCGACGTCCGCCGCGAGCTGTTCAAGGGTCCGCCTTGGCCGGCGGCAACGGGGGTTGTGGTGAGCGCGCTCGTGCGCAAGGACGCGCTGATCGAGATCAAAGGCATCGCAGCCCTGCGGTGAAGCGACGCTCCCGCAAGGGGTCACGTCACCCCCACAATCCCTCGCTAGTCTGCGCCGCGCCTAGTGCCGTTCGAGCAGCGGAGAATTTGCATGAAGCCCTGGATCGGGGCCCTCGCCGGAGCGGCCTCGTGCATCGTCGCGGCCTCGGCCCACGCTCAGCAGATTCGAATATCGCATCACTACGATGAGACCGACGCGCGCGGACGGGCAACGCGCGTGTTCGTCGAGGAGGCGCAGCGCCGGGCGCCGGAGCTCGCGTTCCACATCTATCCCAAGCTCTCGCTCGGCCTCACGTCGACCGGGCAGCTCGACGCCTTGCAGTCGGGCCAGCTCGAGATGGCGGTGTTCCCCTTCTCGTACGCGGCCGAGAAGATCCCCGAAGCCTCGCTGGCCCTGCTGCCGGGCCTGGTGCCGAGCCTCGACATCGCGCGCCGGCTGAAGACGACCGAGCTCTACGACAGCCTGCAGGACGTCGCACAGGCGCATGGCGTGCGCATCGTCACGTGGTGGTGGTCGCCCGGCGGGTTCGCGACCAAGGCGCGCGCGATCCAGGCGCCCGCGACGGTCGCCGGGCTCAAGATGCGGGCCGCCGACCCGCTGTTCGAGCGGATGCTGCAGGCCGCCGGCGCCCGGACGCTGCAGGTGCCGCTGCCGGCGATCCGCTCGGCGCTAGACGAAGGCAAGCTCGACGGCCTGCTGACGGCCTACGAGACGTACGTTTCGCTCAAGCTCCACGACCAGCTGAAGTTCGTCACCGTCGGCGAGCCGACCATCTGGATGCTCTTTCATCCGCTGCTCATGTCGAACGCGACGTGGGACAATCTGAGTAAGGAGCAGCAGATCGCGATCGGGACGGCCGCCGAGGCCGCCGAGGCCTTCTTCGAGACGACACAGCGGGAGGCGGAGCAGCGGCTGGTCAAGGTCGCCGAGGCGAATGGAGTGGCCGTCCGCCAATTCACCCGGCAGGAGTACGAGGCCTGGCTCGATCTCGCCCGGCGAACCGCGTGGGGAGACTACATGCGCAAGAGCCCGAAGGCGCAGCGGCTGCTGCTCGACACCATGCAGATCATCATGG